>CAURIB010000003.1:0-38748 GCA_963524795.1 uncultured Streptococcus sp. | reverse complement strand
ACTCCAGATCCAGACTTCTCAACTGTTAAATCTCCAAACCCAGAAAGCCAAGCAGCCTTTGCACTTGCAGAAGAACTTGGTCGTCAAGTAGGAGCTGATGTGCTTGTCGCAACTGACCCTGATGCTGACCGTGTCGGTGTTGAAGTTCTTCAAAAAGACGGTAGCTACCTCAACCTTTCAGGTAACCAAATCGGTGCTATCATGGCTAAGTACATCTTGGAAGCCCACAAAAATGCTGGAACTCTTCCTGAAAATGCAGCCCTTTGCAAATCTATCGTATCAACTGATTTGGTAACTAAGATTGCTGAAAGCTATGGCGCAACTATGTTCAACGTCTTGACTGGTTTCAAATTCATCGCTGAAAAAATCCAAGAATTCGAAGAAAAACACAATCACACTTACATGATGGGATTTGAAGAAAGCTTCGGTTACTTGATTAAACCATTCGTACGTGATAAAGATGCTATCCAAGCCGTTCTTGTCGTTGCTGAACTTGCTGCCTACTACCGTTCACGTGGTTTGACACTTGCTGACGGTATCGAAGAAATCTACAAAGAGTACGGCTACTATGCAGAAAAAACAATCTCTGTTACTCTTTCAGGTGTTGATGGTGCAGAACAAATCAAAGCTATTATGGCTAAGTTCCGCAACAATGCTCCAAAAGAATGGAACACAACAGCTATCACTGTCGTAGAAGACTTCAAGGCACAAACTGCTACTGCTGCTGACGGTACTGTTACAAACTTGACAACTCCTCCAAGTGATGTGTTGAAATACACACTTGCTGACGGTTCATGGATTGCCGTTCGCCCTTCAGGTACAGAACCAAAAATCAAGTTCTACATTGCAGTTGTAGGTGAAACTAACGAAGAATCACAAGCTAAGATTGCTAATATCGAAGCTGAAATCAATGCCTTTGTAAAATAAGCAACTATCTAAAGGTCAGGAAAAATCCTGACCTTTATTTTTGATGATAAAGTAAAATATGACTGTAATCTATATCTTCTACTAGCTCTTTTGAGCAGAACTTCAGTTTCTATATCGTTAAAGACACACGGATATAGGACTAGAATATCAGACTTAGTCTACTAAATTCTTCCCCGTTATCTATTCGCGTATCAAAAATGAGCAATTTTAGCATTTTTATGGCATACTAGTTTTATCAAATGAAGCGAGGTATTCTCATGGAACAATTTTTAGAAAACATCAAAGATCTTGAAGTGACAACAGTTACGCGTGCTCAAGAAGCGCTCGACAAGCAAGAAACAGCTACTTTCTTTATCGGACGCAAAACTTGCCCATATTGCCGTAAATTTGCTGGTACATTGGCTGGTGTGGTAGCTGAAACAAAAGCACACATCTATTTCATCAATAGTGAGGAACCAAGTCAACTTGAAGCTTTACAAGATTTCCGATCACTCTATGAAATCCCTACTGTACCAGGATTCGTTCATGTTAAAAATGGACAAATCAAAGTCCGTTGCGACTCTTCAATGTCAGCTCAAGAAATCAAAGAATTTGCTGGGTTGTAAAATAGTCTATAAAAAAGAAGGCATAGGCCTTCTTTTTTATATATCAGTCAATGGTGTTGCGGTGTCTGGTGAAGTATCGTAAACTTGAAAGTCTACTCCTACTCCCAGATCTGCCTGAGCTAACTGATTGACCATGGTCATGTGGGCTAGCTCCTTGATATTATTTTCCTTAGACAAATGGCCTAGGTAAATCTTCTTGGTACGATTACCAAGTGTACGAATCATTGCATCTGCTCCATCCTCATTTGAGAGGTGGCCAAGGTCAGACAGGATCCGTTGTTTGAGTCGCCATGCATAGGATCCTGCTCGTAGGATTTCAACATCATGATTTGACTCGATCAGATAGCCATCGGCATTCTCGACAATGCCAGCCATACGATCACTAACATAGCCTGTATCCGTCAGCATGACAAAGCTCTTATCATCCTTCATAAAACGATAAAACTGGGGCGCAACTGCATCATGACTCACACCAAAGCTCTCAATATCGATATCACCAAAGGTTTTGGTTTTCCCCATCTCAAAAATATGCTTTTGCGACGAGTCAACCTTACCAAGATACTTACTATTTTCCATAGCCTGCCAGGTTTTCTCATTGGCATAAAGATCCATGCCGTACTTACGAGCCAGAACGCCCACACCGTGGATATGGTCAGAATGCTCATGCGTTATCAAGATAGCATCCAAATCCTCTGGTTTACGATTGATTTCACTCAAGAGGCTTGTAATTTTTTTGCCAGATAGTCCCGCATCTACTAAAATTTTCTTTTTTGGTGTTTCCAAGTAAAATGAATTTCCACTGGAACCCGATGCTAAAATACTGTATTTAAAACCGATATCACTCATTCTAGTCTTCTAGTTCATCCTCCCAAATCTCTTCTTTCACGGCATCTTTATCGTATGGAAGTACGATGGTAAAAGTAGAGCCCTTGCCATATTCACTCTTGGCCCAGATAAAGCCCTTATGCTGCTTGATGATTTCCTTGGCGATAGCCAATCCTAATCCTGTTCCACCCTGAGCACGACTTCTTGCTCGGTCAACTCGATAGAAACGGTCAAAAATCTTCGGCAAATCTTGCTTTGGAATCCCTAGACCTTGGTCGGAGATAGACAAAATCATCTGATCATCTGTAGTTTTCATGCTTACAGTGATTTTTCCACCATCTGGTGAATATTTGATGGCGTTATTTAGAATATTATCAATCACCTGGGTCATCTTATCCGTATCAATTTCAATCCAAACAGAGTTAATCGGATAATCTCTCACCAACTCGTACTTCTTCTCCTCATCCTGATTTCTCATCTTATCAAAACGATTGAGAATAAAAGTGATAAAGGCAGTAAAGTTAATCAACTCAACATCTAAGTGACTGGACTCATTGTCAATCCGTGAGAGGTGCAAGAGGTCTGTCACCATCCGCATCATACGGTTGGTTTCATCAAGAGACACCTTGATAAAATCTGGAGCAACTGGTTCTGTTAGGGCTCCTTCATCCAAGGCTTCAAGGTAGGATTTTACACTTGTCAAAGGTGTACGCAATTCATGACTAACATTCGAAACGAAAAGCCTTCTCTCACGCTCTTCTTTCTCTTGTTCAGTCGTATCATGTAAGACTGCTACTAGACCAGAGATAAAGCCAGACTCTCTCCGAATCAAGGCAAAACGCACACGTAAACTGATATACTCGCCATTAAGATTCTGCGAATAAATCATCAACTCAGGACTTTGGGTAATGAGGTCTCTCAGTTCATACTCTTCTTCAATTTTGAGCAACTCTAGGATATTTTGATTAAGAGCATCATCACTTTCAATGCCTAGTTGTCTCTTGGCCATATCATTAATCATGGTGATCTGGCCACGACGATTGGTCGCAAGTACTCCGTCTGTCATATAGGCTAGGATACTATGCAACCTCTTACTCTCTTGTTCGAGATTTTCCTGAGTCAGACGGATTACTTCAGACAAATCATTAAGATTGTTGGTGATATTTGTAATCTCTGAACTTCCCTGCATATCCAAAACCTGAGAATAATCACCAGCAATCAAATCCTTGACCTTCTGATTTAGCTGTCTAAGGCGAATATTATCGCGACGACTTTCCAGTAAGAGAAAAGTCACCAGCATAATAAAGCCAATTAGGATGAGGATAAAGATAAAGTCACTCGTCAAAATTGTTTGTTTAATTACTTCAATCATTATTTCTCATGTAATATCCCACTCCACGACGAGTTAGGATGTATTCAGGTCTACTTGGCGTATCTTCAATCTTCTCGCGCAAACGTCTAATAGTTACATCAACTGTACGGACATCTCCAAAATAGTCATATCCCCAAACAGTTTCAAGAAGATGTTCTCGGGTAATAACTTGACCAAGATGAGAAGCTAAATGATGTAAGAGTTCGAATTCACGGTGGGTTAGGTCTAACTCTTCACCATATTTCTTAGCCACATAAGCATCGGGTAAAATCTCCAAATCGCCAATCTGCAGACTTTGTAATTTCGTTTCAGGTTCTTGGTTATCAACTGAGACAATATCTGTACGACGGAGAAGAGCTTTAACACGGGCCTGTAGTTCACGATTTGAAAATGGCTTGGTTACATAGTCATCCGCTCCAAGTTCAAGCCCAATAACCTTATCAAACTCGCTGTCCTTTGCTGAAAGCATGATAATAGGGACACTACTTGTCTTACGAATGGTTTTAGCAACTTCAAGTCCATCAATCTCTGGAAGCATCAAATCCAAGATAATAATATCTGGTTGCTCAGCTTCAAATTGTTCAAGAGCTTCACGACCATTAAAAGCAGTTACAACTTCATAACCTTCCTTGGTCATATTAAATTTTATAATATCTGAGATGGGTTTTTCATCATCTACAATTAGTATTTTTTTCATTTAGTCACCTTTTTCCTTATCTCATTATACCAAAAAAATGTAAAGAAGACACGAAAGACCGATACTAGCAGCTTCTTTTCAAGTAGGTTTGCCAAATCTTTTGCTGAGGTTTAGCTAGGGGATATTTGCTAAATTCTTCTGGACTTAACCAAAGGACTTCTCTATCTACATATTCCTGTGTTTCAGTAACTCGGCCTGCAATTATCTGGATATGCCATTTACGATGGCTAAAAATGTGCTTGACCTCTTCAAAAAGTAGATCTTGCCAATCAACTTCAAGATCATAGTCCTGTTCAAAACTCTCCTGTGGAGATGGTCCCAGTTCTAGAATTGGCTCCGCTACTTGACTAAAAAGGTCCAAGTCCTGAGTCTGGTCTGAGAATTCATCAACTTCAATCAAGGGAAAATGCCAAAATCCAGCCAAGAGATTTTCACTCTCATTCTTTTCTAATAGAAACTGCCCCTGATTATTTTGTACTACAAGAGCCTTTAGATAAATAGGGATTGGCTTTTTCTTGGGAGCCTTGATAGGATAGCGATCCATGGTCCCATGTTGGTAAGCAGCACTGAACTCCTTAACAGGACTCTCTTCTGGTCTTGGATTAACAGGAGCCTCAATATCTGAACCTAAATCCATCAAAGCCTGATTGAAATCACCTGGACGATCAGGATCTATCAGAACATCCATCATCGCTTGAAATATTTTTCGATTGCTAGGATTTCCAATATCATGATTGACTTCAAACAAACGTGCCAAAACACGCATGACATTGCCATCTACTGCAGGCTGTGGAAGGTTAAAGGCAATACTAGAAATTGCACCAGCTGTATAAGGACCAATCCCTTTCAAGCTTGAAATATCTTCATAAGTTGAAGGAAATTCTCCATTAAACTCATTCATAATCTGCTGTGCTGCAGTTTGCATATTGCGAACACGAGAATAATAGCCAAGTCCTTCCCAGGCTTTTAATAAGCGCTCCTCAGGAGCATTTGCTAAGCTTTCTACGGTCGGAAACCAGTCTAAAAATCGTTCATAATAGGGAATGACGGTATCAACTCGAGTCTGCTGCAACATAATTTCAGATACCCAGATATGATAAGGATTCTTGCTACGTCTCCAGGGTAAATCACGCTTGTTTTCGTCATACCAGGCTAATAGTTTTTGACGGAAAGAGAGAATCTTGTCCTCTTCCCACATGGTCACACCATATTTCTCCAAATCTAACATATTTCTAGTATAGCATAACCTTTTAGGATACTCAAAAAATCAAGATAGGGCTTGTTAAAACACTCTCTTAAACTCTGTTAGATTAATAGCAATTTATCCTTTCCAAACCAGCTGATTCTATCATTTTCCCTGCTTTTTTGATATAATAAATTTAGAATGATTCTTCAAAGGAGGCATCTATGCGTTTTAATCAATTCAGTTACTATCCTGTAAGCCAGCAAGAAGCTTTACAGGAATTATCTAACCTTGGGTTCAAGCTTGATCAATCAGCTTCACATAAAAAACAGTTTGAAGCTTTTGTTAGGACTTGTTTTTTTAATTACACAAATACGGATTATCCCCTCTCAACTTTAGCGGTTGATAAAGAAACTGATCTGCTCACTTTCTTCAATTCTGATCGTGAATTAACTGCAGAAATTTTCTATACTGTTGCCTTTCAGTTGCTTGGTTTCAGTTACTTGACAGACTTTGAAGATGGTCTTGCTTTTCATAAAGAAACGGCATTCCCTATTGTCTACGGAGATTTGATTGACAATCTCTATCAACTCCTTAACACGCGCACTAAAAAGGGAAATACCTTGATCGATCAGCTAGTGAGTGATGGGCTTATCCCTGAGGACAATAACTACCACTACTTCAATGGTAAGAGCTTGGCAACCTTCTCTGCAAACAATGCTATTCGGGAAGTTGTTTATGTGGAAAGTCGTATTGATTCTGATAATGATGGACTGCCAGATCTTATCAAGGTAAACATTATCCGTCCATCTTACCATGGCAAAATTCCAGCTGTTATGACGGCAAGTCCTTACCATCAAGGAACCAATGATAAAGCAAGCGATAAAGCTCTTTACAAAATGGAAGCTGAGCTAGAAGTCAAGGAACCGCATGAAATTTCTCTAGAAAAACCAACATTAGACTTGGTTGAACCTGTTGGAGAAGCTGAACTTGTTTCAGAAGCTGAAGAAAGACTCACTCATATCAATAGCAGCTACACACTTAATGACTACTTCCTTCCAAGAGGATTTGCAAATATCTACGTATCTGGTCTTGGTACCAAGGATTCTCAAGGTCAAATGACCAACGGAGATTACCGCCAAGTTGAAGCCTATAAAAATGTCATTGATTGGCTCAATGGTCGTTGTCGTGCCTTCACAGACCACAGTCGTAAACGTCAGGTCAAGGCTGACTGGTCAAATGGAAAAGTTGCAACTACTGGTCTATCCTACCTAGGAACAATGTCTAATGGCCTTGCTACTACAGGAGTTGATGGTTTAGAGGTCATCATTGCCGAAGCAGGTATTTCTTCTTGGTACAACTATTACCGTGAAAATGGTCTTGTGACAAGCCCAGGTGGCTATCCTGGAGAGGACTTCGATTCATTAGATGAATTAACTTATTCTCGTAATCTCTTAGCTGGTGACTATATTCGTGGAAACGAAGCTCATAAAGAATCTATAGAAGAACTCAAGAAAAATCTAGACCGTAAAACTGGAGATTATAACCAATTCTGGCATTACAGAAACTACCTACTCAATGCTGAAAAAGTTAAGGCTGAAGTTGTCTTTACACACGGTTCACAAGACTGGAATGTAAAACCACTTCATGTCTATCAAATGTTCAATGCTCTTCCAAGCAATATTAAGAAACATCTCTTTTATCATAACGGTGCCCATGTTTATATGAACAATTGGCAGTCTATTGATTTCCGTGAATCCATGAATGCTCTTTTGACGCAGAAATTATTGGGTCAAGAAACTGAATATCAACTACCTACGGTGATCTGGCAGGATAATACCAGTCCTCAAACTTGGATGTCACTTGATGATTTTGGCAATCAAACTGATAGTAAGATTATCCCACTTGGTAGTGATGAGGCAGTTATTCAAAACCATTATGAAAACTCAGATTTCGAACGATTTGGAAAGACCTATCAAACCTTTAATAATGAACTCTATCAAGGTAAGGTGAACCAGATTACCATTGATCTTCCTGTGACTGAAGATCTTCATATCAATGGTCGTGTCAAACTTAACCTACGACTCAAGTCCAGTACCAATAAAGGTCTTCTCTCTGCTCAACTCCTTGAATTGGGACAAAAGAAATACCTTCAACCATATCCAGGAGTTTTATTTGCTCGTACTATTGATAACGGTCGTTATCACATGTTAGACAATCTTTGTGAGCTACCATTTAGTCCAAATGCTCAGCGCGTCATCACCAAAGGCTATCTAAACCTTCAGAACCGTCAGGATTTGCTAAAAATTGAAGAGATTAAGCCAAATGAATGGATGGAATTCCAATTTAAACTGCAACCAACTATCTACAAACTTCAGAAAGACGATACACTTCGTCTGGTGCTCTATACTACAGACTTTGAAATCACTATTCGTGACAATACAAACTATCACTTGACTGTCGATCTCGCACAGTCCAATCTTGAAATACCTTTTCAAAGGGAGGTAACTGTAGATGAACAAGGCCGAACAAAGACACCAGCTCATCCGAGCCCTAATCACTAAGCAAAAGATTCATACCCAAACTGAGCTACAAGAACTACTGATTGAAAACGGAGTCCATGTCACACAAGCAACGCTTTCACGAGACATCAATCTGATGAACCTCTCTAAAATTCGTGAAGGTGAACACTCCTATTATGCAATCAACACTGGTTCCACATCAAAGTGGGAAAAACGCCTAGAAGTGTATATGGAGGAAGCCCTCTACATGATGCATCCTGTTCAACACCAGGTTGTCATCAAAACCTATCCAGGTTTGGCGCAATCCTTTGGATCCATCTTAGATGCCCTAAACTTCCCTGAAATTGTGGCTACCATCTGTGGCAATGATGTCTGTTTGGTTATCTGCGAGGATAAAGAACAAGCTCAATCTTGCTTTGAACGCCTCAAACAATTTGCACCACCTCTATTTTTTGATCGGTAGCAAAAACCCGTGATGACTCTCATCACGGGTTTATTTTATGATTTGTTATTTTCAGCTTGCTTTTTAGTTCTTGCTAGTCTCAAAGCACGATTTGGATTGAGGCGATTAAAGAGTTCTTCTAACTTTTTCTCATTCCAGACGTCTGCTGCAGAAACAAAATTTCCATCAGCATCTCGGAAAGATATCGGTTTATCTCCCATAGCTATCTCCTAGTCTACAAACTCAAACTCAAATTTGCCGATACGAACTAGATCTCCATCCTTGGCACCACGGGCACGGAGAGCTTCATCAACTCCCATACCACGCAACTGACGAGCAAACTTCATGACAGACTCATCACGATCAAAGTTAGTCATGTTAAAGAGTTTAATGAGTTTTTCACCTGAAAGTACCCAAGTTGCATCGTCATCACGACTAATTTCAAATGGTTTTTCTTCTTCGTCAAAGCCATAATAAACTTCTTCTTCCATTTCTGACTCATCATAAAGAAGGAATTCTGGCGTCTTATCAAGAAGCTCTGCTGTTGCATCTAGTAAAGGTGCAAGACCTTGCTTAGTCAAACCAGAGATTGGGAAGATGGCTGGTAAGTCCTCGAACTCATCATAGTTAGCTGCCAATTTTTTCTTGAATTCTTCAAGGTTTTCTTTGCTTTCTGGCATATCCATCTTATTAGCAACAATAATTTGGGGACGCTCCATTAGACGAAGGTTGTAAGATTCCAACTCTTTGTTAATAGCTAGATAATCTTCGTAAGGATCGCGACCTTCACTGGCTGACATATCGATGATGTGAAGGATAACGCGAGTACGCTCAATATGGCGAAGGAACTGAGTTCCCAAGCCCACACCTTGACTAGCACCTTCAATCAAACCAGGAAGGTCTGCCACTGCAAATGACTCACCTGATTGAGTACGGACCATACCAAGATTAGGAACGATTGTTGTAAAGTGGTAGGCACCGATTTTAGGTTTTGCAGAGGTAATTACGCTGAGCAGAGTTGATTTTCCAACTGAAGGGAAGCCAACCAAACCAACATCCGCAAGGATTTTAAGTTCTAACTGTAACTCACGTTCCTGACCAGGTTCTCCATTCTCAGAGATCTCTGGAGCAGGATTTTTTGGTGTCGCAAAACGGATATTCCCACGACCACCTCGACCACCGTGAGCAACGATAAACTCTTGACCGTGTTCAATCAAGTCAGTGATAACTTTTCCAGTCTCAGCATCACGCACAGTTGTCCCTTGAGGTACTCGGACAATCAAGTCTTCTGCACCGCGTCCGTGCATTCCTTTGGTCATTCCTTTTTCACCTGACTGGGCTTTAAAATGACGATTGTAACGGAAGTCCATCAGGGTACGTAAACCTTCGTCTACAACGAAAACAACGTTACCACCACGTCCTCCATCACCGCCCCATGGTCCACCATTAGGGACGTATTTTTCACGACGAAAGGCAACCATGCCATCGCCACCATTTCCAGCCTTGACCTTGATCTTGGCTGTATCTAAAAACATACTCATATTCTTTTCTCACTCTAAAAAGGGCTGGGAAATCCCAGTCACCAACTATTACTACTTGCTAGAAATTCTAGTTTCCTAGAATCTGCTAAATACACCAATGGCTGTAGCAAAGATACCTGCTAAGGTTACAAACAACATAATCAAAACGACGAATAGTGTCAATTTCTCAAAAAATGTTTTTTTACGTTTTCCATTATCACCAAATGCCATTATTTTCTCCTTTTCTATAATTCCCTATTTTTAATATTCTTCCGAAACTGGAGCAATTGCCCACAAGATTAAGTAAGCAATAAGTCCGCTACCATAACAAAAAGCTAGAACTCCCCAGATCACACGTACGATTGTCGGATCAATATCAAAATAATTAGCTAAACCAGCGCATACTCCACCGATTTTTTGATCTCGACTACTTCTCATAAATTTCTTTTTCATTTCTTCATTTCCTTTCTTCGAAGACCTTAGTCATTCCAATAATCTCTCAAGACATTCAACTGTTTCTTGGATGCTTTTAACATTCGTTTAGAACTTTTGACTGGAACTGAAACTGCCTGCTGTGGCAAGTAAAATACTGTCTTTAAAATCCGTTGTGTCATCGGCTCATCACGAGTTAATTCTTTTTCAAAATTGTTTGAGATGATAGCATCCAAATAAAACTCATGGACTCTCTTAGCAAAATTCTCAGCTGAAATTTCATACAATTTATCAGCCAAAAGTTTTTCATCCATCTTTGGAGTTGCAATTAAAGCTTCTAAAATAGCCCCTGCTAAATCTCTCTCTTCATAATAAAGAGTTCCAAACATCTTATCGCTAATCAAATTATCTAGATAAGGATTTCCATGAGCTATTACCGGAGTCTTACTTGCAAGACTTTCAAGATAGGTCAAGCCTTGCGTCTCACTAGTTGAAGCTGAAATGAAGAAGTCAGCAGCCTTATAGTAAAGTGCGGTCTCACTTGGGGCAATCATCCCTGTAAAGATAACAGAATCCTGAATCTGTAAATCTGATGCTTGCTCCTTGAGATTTTCCAGATAAGGTCCATCTCCAGCAACGACTAATTTAACATTTTGCTCTTCTTTTAGAACATCTGGAAGTGCTGCCAGAACAGCTTGAATGTTCTTCTCGTAAGAAACACGTGAAAGACTAAGAAGCATCTTTTCATCTTTCTTAATGCCTAATTTATCACGTAAGTCTACGATATGTTCTGGTCCAATCTCAGGTCGTTCAAACTTGGCAAGCTCAATACCTGTAGGAATGACACGCTTTTCAACTTTGATCTTATAATCCGATAACAAGTCACGCACAATCTCACTCGGACAAATCACTCCATCAACATCATGAAGGAAGCCTCTCACAAGGTACTTAACCATACCTGGACGAATCAACAAGCCCTTAGCAATGTAGTGAACATAATCTTCGTACTGGGTATGATAGGTATGAATGACTGGAATTTTCAATTCACGCGCAATCCAAATCCCTAATAAACCAAGAGAAAACTCAGTCTGCGTATGAATAATATCCAGTTTGTATTGCTTAGCAATCTCAAGAGCTTTTGTAAATCCACGATAGGCGAAACGACGGTCTTTAAAGGCAAAGAAAGGAACACTAGGAATACGAATAATCTGCCAGTCTTCATAACGATTGACATCCTTATCTGTTGTCGTGAAGATAAAGACTGCATGCCCTTGCTTTTCAAGCTCTGTTTTTAAGGTTCGAATACTGGTTGCAACACCCGAAACCTGTGGGAAATAAGTATCTGTAAATAATCCAATTCGCATATACTACCTCATTTTTTTCCTAAAGCCGCTTGCTCACGATAGAATTTTAGCCATATTTCTAAAAGATGCTCTTCTGAGTATTCTCTTGAAATAGCCTTGGCCTTTTCTTTCAACGCTTTCAAAGCTTCTGGATGCTCACGATATTCCAAAATAGCTGATTTCATCTCTTCCACATCGGTGGTTGGTCTGTAATTTCCTTCTAGAATGACCTTATAAAGATCTAAGTCCCGAAGCATAATGGGAGCTTCACAACTTGCTGCCTCTAAAATAGTCATTGGAAAGAGCTCGTTATAGCTAGGAAGTAAGAACAAATCTGCCAAAGCATAGAGTTCTCTCATCCGTTCTGGCTCAACAATTCCAGGGAAAATCAGATTCTCTGGAGGATTATCCATAATCTTTTTATAGCGTTCATAACCATCGGTTATTCCCCCAAAAGAGAAGCCACCAGCCCAAATAAAAGTGATATCCGGTAATTCCTCAGCTAGAGTGATAAAGTCATCTATTCCTTTACGCTTCTGAACCTGACCTGCACCAACGACTACAAACTGATTCTCATCAATTCCCATATCTTTACGAAGTTGTTCAACTTGCTCTATAGGAAGTGGATGCCATTTTTCTTTGTTGACAAAGTTAGGAATATAGGTCACTTTTTCACGTGGAATTCCAGCAGCCACCAAATCCTCAATGAAGGTAGGATTGACCACAACCAGATGCTCCATACGGTCATAAAAAGAAAATACATAGCGTTTGACAATCCCCTTTAAGAAGAATGGAATCTTCAAACTACCTTCCAAGGTATCAGGTAAGAAGTGGACATAGCCAATCTTACGTCCAGAACGTTTCTTCTGAAAGGTCGAGAGGTAATAAGGAAAATCAATCGTATGAAAATGAGTAACGTCCGCCTCAATCGGTAGATTTTCCGTTACTATCAGTTGGTCTTTCGCATCTCGTTTCAAAAGCTGCACCAGTTCACGGTAAGCACCAGACACACCTTGGCCCGCCACTTTTTCACTTGAACTTAGCATATTGATGCGTAATTTCTCTTTTTCCATAGTAACCATTATACCATTTTCTTCAAATAAAATCAGCAAATTAAAAGAGAGATAGTATAAAAGCTGGGAATTTCCTGGCGTCTACACTATTTCTCTTTTTATAATTTATCTACTTGATGCCTAAAGCGATACGAGCGTAACGGCTCATTTTTTCAACCGTCCAAGCTGGATACCAAACTAATTTGACTTCAACGTTAGTAACCTCTGGAACGTCCGTCATAGCATCATAGATTTGGTCAGTTAAGAGATCTGCCAAGGGACAACCCATGGTTGTCAAGGTCATATCAATTTCAGTCTCACCTGTATCGCCATCAAAACGAATCTCGTAGATCAAGCCTAGATTGACAATATCAATCCCCAACTCTGGGTCAATCACTTCTTCTAGGGCTGTCAAAATACGTGTTTTGATATTTTCAATCTGTTCTTCTGTGTAAGCCATCTTCACTCTCCCTTAACTTAATCTTCAATGAAATCACGAAGTGGTTTGCTTCGACTTGGCTGGCGAAGTTTTCTCAAAGCTTTGGCTTCAATCTGACGGATACGTTCACGTGTTACGTTAAAGACTTTACCAACATCTTCAAGAGTACGCATTTTCCCATCATCGAGACCAAAACGAAGACGCAAGACATTTTCTTCACGGTCTGTAAGAGTGTCCAAGACTTCATCCAACTGTTCACGCAAGACGATACGAGTTGTGTAGTCCACTGGATTTTCAATCACTTCATCCTCGATAAAATCACCAAGGTGGCTGTCATCCTCTTCACCAATTGGTGTTTCAAGAGAAACCGGCTCTTGGGCAATCTTGAGGATTTCACGAACCTTGTCAGGTGTCATATCCATGCGTTCAGCGATTTGTTCAGGAGTTGGATCTTGTCCCAACTCTTGAAGAAGATTACGTTGCTCACGAACAAGCTTGTTAATTGTTTCCACCATGTGAACTGGGATACGAATGGTACGAGCTTGGTCAGCAATGGCACGAGTAATAGCCTGACGAATCCACCAAGTCGCATAAGTTGAGAATTTGAACCCTTTAGAGTAGTCAAATTTATCAACGGCCTTCATCAAGCCCATGTTTCCTTCTTGAATCAAGTCAAGGAACTGCATTCCACG
Source organism: uncultured Streptococcus sp. (assembly GCA_963524795.1). Taxonomy (GTDB): domain Bacteria; phylum Bacillota; class Bacilli; order Lactobacillales; family Streptococcaceae; genus Streptococcus. Next base: position 24,697 of record CAURIB010000003.1, on the reverse strand, counting down.
TCCAACATAACGTTTAGCGATAGAAACAACCAGACGAAGGTTAGCTTCTGCAAGGCGTTGTTTAGCTTCGATATCACCCGCTTCAACAGCAAGGGCCAACTCTTTTTCCTCTTCATTTGTAAGCAGAGGCACAACCCCGATTTCTTTCAAATACATACGGACAGGGTCATTGACCTTAGCAGAGGTCGAACCAATCAAATCTTCATCAGTCAACTCTGGTTCTTCCTCAGTGCTCAAAACACGCGCACTAGGATTTCCTTCGTTGTCCGTAATTGAGATTCCAGCATCTTGAATGCGTTGCAAAAGATTCTCAATTCCTTCCACATCTAAAGCGAAGGGAATTACGAGGGCGTTATTGATTTCGTCATCTGTAGCCGTACCAGTTTTTTTATGATTGCGAATAAATTCCGCCACTTGGACGTCAAAGGTTGTTACTTCTTTTTGTTTTGTTGCCATTCTTACTCCATTCTTCTTTTTTGGGCAATTAAGCGTTCTAGCTCTTCTAAAGCGGTGTCTGTATCACCGACATGGCTAGCTTCCTGAACTTTCTTTTTAATTTGCAGATTTTCCTGATTCAAAAGAGCTCTTTTTCTAGACTCTTCCACTTCGGCTAACTCGTGAGGGGACATCTCAGGTGGCAAATCTAAGGCTAGAACTTGATACCACGCACTCTCCACTTCTCTGGTCTGATGAGCCAAATCCTCAGATGAGATACTTCCATTATCAATCAAGAGTCCATACAAGGTCTGAAACTCTGGAGTTTCAAAGATAAAATCCTCTCTTAAGCGATAATCATTAAGCACCAAGGGATGTTCCATCATTCGGTAGAGGATATGGGCTTCCGCTCTCATCACTGCTGTCAGCTGCTTGGTAACAGACATAGTGACAGGAATCGGACTATAGGTCTCCTTGACCTTCTCCTTTCTCTGTCTGACACGACTTTCATTGACAATATGTTCGACTTGCTGATAGTCAAAAGATGGCAAGTGATCCGTCAAAATGTGAATGTAGGAATTCTGAGCTGTGATAGAGGGTTCCTTGGCGATTAAGGGGGCAATTTTCTCTATAAATTCAATCTGGGCTTGTAGATTTTCACTGTTTTCAGGTCTGAAATGATGAATGTAAAACTCAACAGGACTGATGCGTGTATTGGTTAATAGATAAGCCAAGTCTTGAGGAGAGTTTTTCTGCAAATATTCATCCGGATCCATTGCGTCAGGAATCTGGACGACTTGGACAGGTAAATCTTTAAGCTCATCCAAGGCTTTCGCTGTGGCAGCTTGCCCAGCCTTATCTCCGTCATAGGTAACAATAACCTTTTTAGTAAAGCGTTTCAGATGCTCCACATGTTCACTCGTCAGTGCGGTACCCATAGAAGCAACTGCATTTTCAATACCAGCACGATAAGCCGCAATGACATCCATAAACCCTTCCATCAGGTAGATTTCAGGAACCTTGCCCGAGCCTTTTTTTATCCTCTCCAAATGATATAATTCGTAACTCTTGTTAAAAATTGCCGTTGCTCGACTATTTTTATACTTTCCAGTTTGAGAATCAGTCTCTTGCCATACACGACCAGAAAAGGCAATCACCTTTCCTTGATCATTTGAAAGAGGAAACATAATGCGATTATGAAAGGTATCAAAGAATTGGTTACTCTCAGATAGATAAAACAAACCTGAATCCAGCAAGTCCTTCTCACTATAATCATCGGCTAAACGCTGATAAAGATAAGATCGTTCTGCTGGAGCCAAACCAATCATAAAATGCTTGAGAACATCATCTGTTAAGCCACGTTTATAGAGATAGTTTCTCGCCTCTTCACCCATCTTAGTCGTCATGAGAATGGCATGATAAAAACGAGCAGCTTTCTCATGCATATCGTAGAGATTTTGATGGGGCGACCTAGGCTGTACAGAACCTTGAACAGGCCCTGCCATCTGAATCCCAAGTCTCTCAGCTAATATCCTCACTGCATCCGCAAAGCTTACCTGCTGATACTCCTCAATAAACTTAAAAACATCTCCAGAACGACCACATCCAAAGCAGTGGTAAAACTGCTTATCTTCGACCACGTTAAAGGAAGGGGTCTTTTCACCATGAAAAGGACAGAGCCCTAAAAAGTTCCGTCCAGATTTTTGTAAAGAAATCACTTCTCCTATGATTTCGACAATATTGGTATTGTTTTTGATCTCTTCGATGAGTCTCTTGTCAACCATAGACAATACCTCCATTTTATCACAGTTTACTCTAACTAGTATAGCTTATTTCTGAAAAAAAGTAAACCATTTCATACACTTTACATGAGACTATTTCATAAGTTTCCAGCTATCATGAAAAAGTGAATCTTTTGAGCAAAACATTCTAATATTTGAAAGAAAAATAGAAAAAATTAAAGACTATTTCACCTGATTTTTGAGATTATTTTTCAATATCCTGCTAATATACTGACCATCTTTTCTACTGATACAAGCCGTTGCATAAGTCAATGGTGCTTTGTATACCACTCCTCTATAGGATGGATCAGTCAATACAGGCATAGAATAATAGGCGTTCTTTTTATTTTTAAGGTCAATAAACCATTTTCCTCCTAGGTGTTTGCGGAAGGTTTCACCGATATAAACAGTCAAATAATCCAACATCTTTCGGTCTGCTATCAAAGCATGGTGGTCATCGTAGTGAGCCAAGATCCAAGCCTCCAAATCATCCAAGGACTGCATACTATAGTCTAAATTTAGCCCTTCTTTCTCCGCAAACTCCCTTGTGAAATAGTCCATCTTAAATCCAATCTGAAAAATCCATTCCTGAAAATCTTCTTGTGTGTAAGCCATGTTTTTATCTCCTTACTTCTATTAAAGTTTAAGATTATTAGATTGATTCTATTATAAAGTAAAAATGGCAAAAAAGGAAAAAACAGTAATATTTAAAATTCACCAAAAAACTTAGAAGCAAAAATTCCACTTCTAAGTTTTTAAGGATACTTGATTTAAAAATTATCTATTCAAATAATTGATAGTAATCGGAAATCTTCATCTTGGCTTTTTCAGCCTTGTTTAAATCTTGGATGACTCGCCCTTCTTTCATGACAATGAGGCGATTTCCGTACTTGAGGGCATCCTCCATATGATGGGTAATCATCAGAGCAGTCAGATGGTCCTTGCTGACAAAGTCATCAGTTAACTCCATCAAGGCAACACTTGTTTTAGGATCAAGAGCTGCTGTGTGTTCATCCAATAAAAGAAGTTCTGGACGTTTTAAGGTTGCCATTAAGAGGCTCAAGGCCTGTCTTTGTCCACCTGACAAGAATTCAATCGGTGTATCCAAGTGTTTCTCTAGTCCATTTCCAACCTTCTCAATAGTTGCTTGAAATTCTTCCTTGTAAGCTGAGAGTCTTCTTGGAAAGAGACCACGTTTCTCTCCACGGAATTTTGCAATCAAAAGATTTTCTGCAACGGTCATACGTGGTGCAGTTCCCATCTTAGGATCTTGGAAAACACGAGAGAGGTACTTGGCTCGCTTTTCAGGGCTTAAATGAGTCACATCCTCACCCATGATGCGAATACTACCACTGGTTAAAGGTAAAGTTCCTGCAATGCTATTAAAGAGTGTTGATTTTCCTGCACCATTTCCACCCAAGATTGTAATGAAGTCGTGTTCATAAATATCAAGAGAAACATCGTTTAGGATAATTTTTTCCTCGTCAAAGCCATTTTTAACAATTTTAGTGGCATTTTTTAATTCTACAATTGCTGTCATTTGCTTAACTTGACTCCTTTCAAATATTTATCCTTAAGAGTTGGGATTACCAGACATGTTGCTAGGATAAGGGCACTATATAGACGGAGGTAGCTAGTATTAAAGCCAAGAGCAATGACTCCCCATACCAAGAATTGGTAACTAATAGAACCAACAACAATGGTAAGTAAGCGTTCTGCTAATGTAAGGCTCTTAAAGAGCACTTCACCGATAATCAGACTAGCAAGTCCAACTACGATAACACCGATACCACGAGAGACATCCGCATATCCTTCTTGTTGAGCGATAAGGGCACCTGCAAGGGCGATCACACCGTTTGATAAAACCAGACCCATCAACTCCATACGTCCAGTATTGATACCAAAACTACGAGCCATATCTGGATTATCCCCTGTTGCGATATAAGCTTGTCCCAATTTAGTATCTAGGAAGAAAAGCATAAGAAGGATAACCAAAGTCACAAAAATCAAGCCTGTAAATAATTGATTAACCTCAGATGAGAAAGGAAGAACATCTTGGATTTGTTTAGTCCCTAGAAGACCAAGGTTAGCCCTTCCCATAATCATGAGCATGATAGAATGACAAGAAGTCATGACTAGAATTCCAGACAAGAGTGTTGGAATCTTTCCTTTCGTGTAAAGAAGACCAGTCGCTAAGCCTGCAAGACAGCCTGCTCCAACAGCTACTAAGGTAGCAAGGAAAGGATTGACACCTTGTGTAATTAGAGTTACTGCTACCGCTCCTCCAAGCGGGAAGGAGCCCTCAGTTGTCATATCTGGGAAGTTTAGAATTCTAAAGGTCATAAAGATTCCTAAACCAAGGATAGCCCAGACAAATCCTTGTGAAATAATCGATATTATCATGTTACATTCATTTCCTTCTTTTAAAAATTGGAGGAGATGTATCCAACTCCTCCCGTTTTCTTATTCGATCACTTGACCAGCTTCTTTGAGAACTGATTCAGGGATAGTGATTCCAAGTTCTTGAGCCAATTTTTTGTTGATCACTGATTTACCAGTTGAGAAGACATTTACTGGAGTATCAGCAGGTTTTTCACCCTTCAATACTTTTGCAATCATCTTACCAGTAGCCACACCAAGATCATGTTGGTCCACAACTACTGATGCCAAACCACCTGCTTCTACCATTGCTGTTGCGCTTGGGTAGATTGGTTTTTTTGCTGTTTGGTTGCTTGAAACAACTGTTGAAAATGCTGATGCGATTGTGTTGTCAATTGGAACCCAGATTGCATCTACTTTGCCAGTCATAACATTAACTGTTGAAGCTATTTCGTTAGTTGATGGAACTGCAAAAGTTTCTACCTTCAAGCCAGCTTTTTCAGCGTAAGCCTTGAACTCTTCAACCTGTGACTTAGAGTTATCTTCGCTACTTGAGTAAAGGGCACCAATTGTTTTGACATCAGGTGTCAAAGTTTTAATCAATTCAACCTGTTGTTCAGCAGGGTTGTGGTCAGAAACTCCAGTGATGTTCCCACCTGGTTTTTTCAAATCTGTTACGAGGTTAGCACCAATTGGGTCTGTTACTGCTGCCATGATAACAGGAAGATCTTTTGTTGCGCTTGCGAGACCTTGCGCTGCTGGTGTTGCGATTCCAACAACTACATCGTTTCCGTTTGCGACTAATTGCTTACTCATTGTTGCAACCTTACTTTGATCACCTTCTGAGTTCATAAAATCAATTTTAACTTGGTCACCTTTATAACCTTCTTCAGCAAGTCCATCTTGAATACCTTGGTAAATCAAATCGAGTGACGGATGGCTTACAAACTGAAGAACACCAACCTTAGCTGTTTTATTAGCTGTCTCAGTTTTAGTTTCTTGTTTCGTTAAGCTAGAATATACTAAGCTTCCACCAACTACAAGTGCTAATGCTACGATAATACCGAGTAGACGTTTGTTTTTCATAATTTTCTCCTTATTTCTTCTTAACTTATTATTTTTTTATTCAATCACTTATTCAAGCGACGCCATCGTTTGATTTCCATAATTTTTTCCTCCCCACAGAAAAAGTCCTCACACAAAAAACTTGTGTGAGGACGTCGATGCGCGGTGCCACCTCAATTATAGGAACTAGTCCTATCGCTCTTACTCGCTTCACGAGTTGCACTGTAAGGTGTGCTCACCGAATTCTTATGATTTCAAATTCTTAATAACATTCAGCCCAATTTTCATCACTTCCACCTATCTGTTCCCACCAACCACAGACTCTCTAAAAAACTTCAATGATTACTTTCTGAATGCTTAAATTATATCATTTTACTAAAACTTGTCAAGTAATTTTATGAATTATTTTTAAAAAAATGTAAAATTCCTACGGATTTTTCAAAAAAATCGATGAAAATTAGCCTGAATTACGCAATCCAGTAGCAATTCCGTTAATGGTCGTATGAATCAATCTTTCTTCATGCGTAGATAGCTCTCCACGGCGTTGGCGCTTGATTAACTCAAGCTGGATGTAGTTGAGAATGTTGAAGTAAGGCATGCGATATTTTAGACTGGCTTTCAAATATGGGTTTTCAGCCAAGAGGTCGTCTTGCCCTTCGATAGCCAAAATGACATCCTTGGTCAACTGCCATTCATCCAAGATAGTATAGTAGATCGCTTGCACTTCTTCACTTTCACAAAGTTGTGCGTACTCAAAAGCAATATTCATATTTGACTTAGATAAGACCATGTCTACGTTTGATAAAAGTGACTGGAAGAAAGGCCAGTTTTTATACATGTCACGAAGGATTTCGATATTTTTAGGATCTTGATCGATAAATTCCTTGAAACTTGAACCAACACCATACCAGCCTGGGAACATAACACGACTTTGTGACCATGAGAATACCCAAGGAATAGCGCGCAGACCACCAATTTCAGTGATGGTTTTACGAGCGGCCGGTCGAGAACCAATATTGAAACTTGAAATCGCCTTGATTGGACTAGACTCAAAGAAATAATCATAGAAATGTTCATTTCCGAATACTAGTTCACGGTAAATATCATAGCTACGACCTACAACCTGATCCATAATTGCTTCATAGCGATTTGAAGTATTAGTGTCACTCTTCTTTTGAGTAATCATACGGTTGATGGCTGCTGAAACTAACATCTCAAGGTTGTAGTAAGCTGCATCCTTGTTTCCGTATTTGTTTCCGATCACTTCCCCTTGCTCGGTCAAACGGATACGATCTTTGATAGACTTAAGTGGCTGTGAGGCAATAGCGTCATAAGTAGGGCCACCACCACGACCAACGGTACCACCACGACCGTGGAAGAAGGTTACCTTAACACCAAACTCATCACCAATGGCTGTCAATTGTTGTTGAGCCTTGTAGAGTGTCCAACAAGAGGATAGATAACCACCATCCTTGTTACTATCAGAGTAGCCAAGCATGATTTCTTGGTAATTGTTTTTAGAAGCAATCCATTTCTTAGCAAGTGGTAGAGAGAAATACTTTCTCATTGTTTCTTCAGAATGGTCCAAGTCCTCAATCGTCTCAAAGAGTGGTACAATCTGAACACGCGCTTTTTCAGCATCCACAAGACCGACTTCTTTGAGCATAATTGCCAATTCAAGCATATCTGATACGCTGGTTGCGTGAGAGATAATCGTTTGACGAATGACATCTTCTCCCAAACGGTCTTTTAATTCACGGGCAGTTTGGAAAATAGCTAACTCTTTTTCGAGTAGTTCAGACTTCTCAGCATGGGTTGCAGACAAGATTCGAGGATCTTCTAATAACTCATGTAAAAGTAAGTCACATTTTTCATCTTCTGACAAATCACTATAGTGGTCATTGATTCCAGCAGATGCCAACAATTCAGCGACACAGGCCTCGTGAACACTTGAGTCTTGACGCATGTCGATAGAAGCCAAGAAGAAACCAAAGACTTCTACAGCTTCTAAAAGCTCGGCGAACTCACCAGTAAGCAAGGCCTCTGCCTTATTTTCAAGCAATGAATCTTTAATAATAGCGAGGTCTTGTTTAAATTCTTCGACTGTTTCATAGTAAGGAGGACGATCCTCAGCCAATTCTTGAATTGCTCCTGAAAGACGATTACCAATGTAATCTGTAATCACTCCTTGCTGATGGCTATTAGAACCGAGCAAACGTTCAACAGGATGACGTTCATCAGATGTCGAACCAACGATTGACCATTCTTTCAAATTCAAAAGAGTTTGAATCAATTTTGACTGAATCAAGTGAAAGGCACGACGATAGGGTTCTTTTTCACGAAAGACGGATGTATCTCCAGACTGAGCAGCCATTTCTTCAACCGCTTTGCTAGTTTTTGATAAATTCGTTGAAAGAGAGAAGGTACGATAAAGACTAGAAATCTTACTGATATAATAGTTCAAAACCACTTCACTTTGAATGGTAGCTGAACGCATAAGTGTCTCAGCTGTCACGAATGGATTTCCATCACGGTCTCCGCCGATCCACATTCCCATAGTAATTGGTTTGGCTTGTTTAAGATCAATTCCTTGCTCTTTTGCTAGACGTTTGTACTCTAGCATCAAGTTAGGGACAGCCTGTAGGAAGGAACTATTGTAGTACTCCATCACATTGGTGATTTCGTTGGTTACTTTTAGTTTCTTCTCACGAATCATATCTGTCTGCATGATGATTTCAATATAGCGACGAAGATCATTATGCCATTTTTCCTTGTTAATGAGCCCCATTCTCACGTCACGGTATTTACGTAAAAGGGTATGGATATGAGTGGTCAAATCTAACATACTCTTACGTTGAACCTGAGTTGGATGGGCGGTCAAAACTGGTACCACATTCAAGTGTTCAAGAATCTCAGCAGAGTTTTCTTTTTCAGCCACCATTTTGATAGTTGTTGACAATTTACCCAGATAATCTTGATCAACATTATTTAGATGGTTAATCTCGTAAGCCAAGTCTACGTCTTCGGAAATATTAATTAAGAGTGGTAAGATAGAGAAATATCTTGAAATGTAGACCATTTCGTCGTTTGATAGACTAGTTACTACTTTATCAAGTCCTTGATAGTCTGCTGCAGTCGAAAGTTCTTTTAACTGCATGATTTTATCAAAGGTCTCTGGTGCAAGCATGTTTCTTGTAATATCTTCGAGCATTTCTGTCAAGATTTGCACTTCTTCTTGTACGACAGCTTTGTTACTAAAATTTTCTAACTTTTGAAGAGACATTTTTTTCTCCTTGTCATATTATGTCTTAGAGTTGCGCTTCTAATTCGCGATAGAGTTTGGCACGTTTTTCACTGGCATCAATATTCAACACAAAGGCGATAGCTACCGATAGGACCAAGAGACTGTTTCCTCCTTGCGATAAGAAGGGGAAGGTTACCCCTGTTGAAGGGATTAAGCCTGATATACCGCCAATGTTAACAAATACCTGTATCAGAATCATTCCACCAATACCGATTGCCACCATTGAGTTGAAAGGATCCCTTGCTCGAATACCAACCAAAATAATACGAAGAATCAAGAAGAATAGAAGAGCCAAAATAAGACTAGCTCCTACAAAGCCAAACTCCTCTATCACAATCGAAAAGACAAAGTCTGTATGAGCTTCTGGTAGATAACCTCTTTTTTCAATGGAATTTCCTAATCCAAGACCAAACCAGCCACCGTTAACCATTGCATAGTAAGAATTAGCCAACTGATGCCCAGATCCCGCTAGGTCATTAAAGGGGTTGAAAAAAGCACTGAAACGCTTGGCAACATAACCAAATACAGGAATTTTAGAGAATTTTTCAACACCGATAAACCGAATGGCAGTCAAGGAAAGAATGGATGTTCCAGCCAGCAGGCCTAGTATAGTTGAGAACCAGCGATAGGCAATCCCACTAATGGTATACATGAGTAAGGATACTAAAATCAAAATGGTTGCATTTCCAAGGTCAGGGAAGATTGCCAAACTACCAATCATGACCAAGAGGACAAAACGCCAATCATTAAAGGCTCTTGGCAACCACTGATTAAGGGTTAAAACTTGGAAGTCATAAACCGCAATCTCATCTTGTTGTTTTGAAAAACGCTGAGCCAAGTACCAAATGATAATAATTTTTAGATACTCTGCTGGTTGAATCGTGACCGGGCCAACCTTGATCCAGCCATAGGCACCATTGATTGGAGTACCGATTAAACGTGCTAGAGCTAGAAGAATCAGCTCGACAAACATGACAATAAAGATCAATCGCTCATTACGGAGAAATCCTAATTTTAATTTATAGATTAAGGCTATTAAGAATAAACTGACTATCCAGAAAATCCCCTGATTTCGCACTAGATATAATGCACTCTTTCCTTCCTGGATGAGGGAAGCACTAGTTGTCGAATAAACTACAATCAATCCTAAAACGGATAAAAGTAGATAAGGAATCAAAATGGAATAATTCAGCAGGTGCCTTTTACTTATTTTCATATGTCACCTATCTTTCGGAAAAATATTTTTATTTTCCCTTATTATTTCTAGTTTTACATGCTATTATACCATTTTTTAGGCTAGAAAAAAACTCTTACAGTGAAAACATTCGAATTTTACTTAAGACTGACTTGGGACTAGAATGTAAAACACTTTAATGTTGTGTTTTAACATAATCAAAAACTACCTCCCTGATAAAGGAAGGTAATTTATTACTATCTTAGTTTGATGAACTACTGCTACTGTCAGTAGTTGCTTCACCCTTGATGTACTGAGTAAAGATGTTTTGGAAAGTTTGGTCTTTGACTTTGATGTTGGCATCTGTCAATTCTTTACCGATAACACCTTGAACAAAGGTAGCATCATTTTGTTTTTGAGTCAAAATAATTGTTTTGAGTTTTTCTTTATAATCTTCTATATTTGAAGATTTTTCTGATTTCTTAGTTAGTTTTACAATGTAGAAACTACTTGTGTAGGCTTGTGTTCCTGGTGCAGTGATGACATCTGAAACACCATTGACATCAAGTGCAAAGGCTGCTTTCTTAACGGCATCTGGCAATTCTGTAGAAGCAGAATCAAAAGAGATTTCTCCACCATTTGCTTTTGTCTTTTCGTCAGTTGAATTATCTTTAGCCAATTGTGCAAAGTCAGCTCCAGATTCTTTTGCCTTAGCAAGAACTTCTTTTGCCTTATCTTCACTATCAAGTTTAATAATTTGAGCAGTTACTTCTGGAGTATACTCTTCAAAAGCTTTTTTGTAGTTTTCATCTGTTAATTCAGCTTCTGCAGCCTTCTTCACTGCAAACTCAACCAATTTACTTGTTCGGATTTGAGCCTTACGACTTTCAGCAGTCATACCTGAACGAGCTAGAACTGTTTGATAGCTATCACCATATTTCTTTTGTTCTTCTGCAACGGCATCATCTACTTCTTTATCACTAACTTCTGAACCGTATTGTTTTTCAAAAACTTTTTGAATGGTCATGTTAAGCAAGACTTGTTGAGCAGTTGGATTATTTTTAACTTCATCGTAGAATTGATGTTCTGTAATCACATCACCCTTCATACTGATCAAGTCTGCTCCTTGAGAGCTATTGGAACAAGCAGCCAAAGTAGCTACTGACAACAAGGTGATGGCTCCTGCCATTAGTTTTTTCTTCATGTTTACTCCTTTTCCTAAAAACGGTCGAAAATTTCTTTAGACCGACTCAATCATTATACCATATTTTAAAGCAGATAACTTAAATAAGACTAAAAATACTAGCTTTTAAATTTTTTACGATTCCAGTTTTTCTTATTCCAAAAAGAACCTGAACAATGGTTCAAGTTCTTGTTTATCGTGTGTGAATTTTTTTAGTGACGTCCTTTGTAAGTCAAGCCTGCTAAACCAAGACTTGCTAGGAGAAGGCCTACTAGAGAAAGTGAAGAACTTTGTTCACCCGTGTTTGGCAGAGATGGAGTTTCTTTTTTCGAAGTAGGTTTATCAGCTTTAGAGTTTGAAGTTTGCCCAACAGGTTTCACAGGAGCTGTTGGAGCAGTATTCGAATTAGTTTGTGGTTTAAGCTCTGGCTTAACTTCTGCTTTTGAAGTATCAGAAGGTTTAGGTTCCGGCTTAACTTCTGGTTTTGAAGTATCAGAAGGTTTAGGTTCTGGCTTAACTTCTGGTTTCGGTGTATCAGATGGTTTAGGGGCCGGTTTTACTTCTGGTTTTGGTGTGTCAGAAGGCTTAGTTTCCGGCTTAACTTCTGGTTTTGGTGTTTCTGAAGGCTTAGGTTCTGGCTTAACTTCTGGTTTTGAAGTATCAGAAGGCTTAGGTTCTGGCTTAACCTCTGGTTTAGGAGTCTCTGAAGGCTTAGGTGCCGGTTTTACTTCTGGTTTCGGAGTTTCAGATGGTTTTGTTTCCGGTTTTACTTCTGGTTTCGGAGTCTCTGAAGGTTTAGGTGCCGGTTTTACTTCTGGTTTTGGTGTATCAGATGGCTTAGTTTCCGGTTTTACTTCTGGTTTCGGAGTCTCTGATGGTTTAGTTTCAGGTTTAACCTCTGGTTTTGAAGTATCTGAAGGCTTAGTTTCAGGTTTTACTTCTGGTTTTGAAGTATCAGAAGGTTTAGTTTCCGGTTTTTCTTCTGGTTTCGGAGTCTCTGATGGTTTAGTTTCCGGCTTAACTTCTGGTTTCGGAGTCTCTGAAGGTTTGGCATCCGCATTTACCTTCTTATAGTGTAGAAACATGTAATCATATCCATTCGAAAAACCAAAATATCTATTCATTATCCGGTAGTTCACTTTATAACCTGGCATCCAGCCATAATACGAAACCACCTCATAGCCCTCAATATCTTTATAAATATTGATAGTTTCACCAGGTTTTAAAACCCCGATTTCGTGACTTATCTGTTCTCCTGTATCTGCATCGAGGTAATCGATAAAATATTTGAGGGGCTTCTGCTGTTCTTTATCTTTTGGCGCTGGTTCTGGTTTAACTTCTGGTTTTGGTGTTTCTGAAGGCTTAGCATCCGCATTTACCTTCTTATATTCTAGAAACATGTATCTATAACTAGACGTAGACCCAAAATATCTATCCATTAACCGGTAGTCCACATTATAATCAGGCATCCAACTACGTTTCGTAACTACCTCATAGCCATCAATATTTTTATGGATATTGATAGTTTCACCAGGGTTTAAAACTCCAATTTCTCGAGATATCCTCTCTCCCGTATCTGCATTGAAATAATCGATACGATATTTGATGGGCTCTTGATTTTCGTCAGTTTTTGGTGCTGGTTCTGGTTTCGGAGTCTCTGAAGCATTTACCTTCTTATAATCTAGATATATGTATCGATATCCATCTGTAGAATAACCAAAATATCTATTCATTAACCGGTAGTCCACATTATAATCAGGCATCCAACTACGTTTCGTAACTACCTCATAGCCATCAATATTTTTATGGGTATTGATAGTTTCACCAGGGTTTAAAACTCCGAGTTCTTTAGATATCTCACTTCCCGTATCTGCATCGAAATAATTGATACGATATTTGATGGGCTCTTGATTTTCGTCAGCTTTTGGCGCTGGTTCTGGCTTAACTTCTGGTTTCGGTGTCTCTGATGGTTTAGATTCCGGTTTTACTTCTTCAGCCGGTTTAACCTCTGGTTTTTCTGAATCACTTGGTTTGCCATTTTCTACTGGTTTTGAAGCTGTATTTGGCTGTTCTGCCACATGTGTGTCTGCCTGAGCTGTAAAAGCTGGCACTACACCCAACACCGCAACCGCAAAGGTTGCGATACCGAGTTTAACAAGTTTATTCGTTTTCATAATTTCCTCCTTAGGAATGTAGATTACTTTTTAGGTGGGTAAATACTACAAAATCCTAATTTTTTTGATATTAGTGCTTCGAACAATTCACCTCAACCACTTGAGCGACAAGGGTTTTGGTGTATCGTGTAACGACCGTTAAACGATACACTTAAAAAACAAAAAAATACAAATCCAACACAGGCTCAAAACCCTGTTAAATTCGTATTTTGTGAAATATTTACATCGTTATTTTGAATGTTTCGCAAAACGGTCGTTAATCGAAACATATTTACGCCCTCATTGTAGCATTTTATCTTGTTTTTAGCAAGAATTTTGCGAAACATTTTTACGATTGATGGCCACCTTGTTTCGTTCCAAGACTTTATAGATGGTGGAGGTCGAAATTCGTTCTGTTTTTGCTATTGTTCTGATGCTTGATTTCCCTGCCAAATACTGCTCAATGATTCTCTCTTCCTTATCTCTTGACATTCGCTTGGCACCTAGTTTGACACCATTTTCCTTAGCTTTACGAAGTCCTTCACGGGTACGAAATCGCAGATTTTCCAGTTCACTTTCTGCCACAAATCCTAAAATGATGCAAAGTAACCTACCAATGAGTGAGTCAGTTTCCAGTTTTTCATGCAAACTGACTAGCTGAATATCAGAAGCATTGAATTGTTCAATCAGTTCTAACAATTTGAACATAGAGCGAGTCAGGCGATCTAACTTATAGATAGTAAAAGTGACCTTCTTGCCATCCTTTGCAAGGTCACAAGCCATTTTTAAGGCTTTTTCGAGTTCTGGGCGTGCATTGTTTGAACCAGATTCACGTTCGATAAAGAGCTGGTCGCAGTGCTTGAGAGCCTCGATTTGCACCTCCAAGCCCAAATCTTGCTTTTGGGTAGAAACGCGAGCATAGCCTATATTGATGGTGGTTTGAAACATAAAAATCCTCCTGTTTTTGATACAGAAGGATTATACGATTTTTTAAAATTATTCCATTTCTGGTAAACTTACATTTTTCACATTCTTTCTTAGCATGAGAATCCCATCTCCAAGAGGAAGCAAGCTAGCGGTTAAGCCAGGATTGTCTAAGGTTGCATCAAATAGTCGTTGCAAGCCACGATAAATCGTCCGTTGTCCACGTCGTACTTCCATGATATCCTTGGCCACATCACCACCCTGAAAAATATCATCCAAGACTACCACTCCCCCAACTTCCAAACGCTTGAGGATTTCTGGTAGAAAAATGATGTATTTGGACTTGGCAGAATCCATAAATACAAAGTCGTAGGACTCTGTTAAGGTCAAAAGGACATCCACAGCATCGCCTTCTAAAAGGGTAATCTGCTTGCGACTATCAAAGCGAGCAAAATTCTCCTTGGCAAAACCAATCATCTCGGGATTTCGGTCAATAGTGGTAATTTTTGACTTAGGTGAATGCTCTGCCATTAAAAGTGCTGAAAATCCAATAGCCGTCCCAATCTCCAAAATGTTTTTTGGTTGAATGGTTTCCATAAGGAAACGAAAATAAGCGACGGTTTCATGAGGAATGATGGGAATATTTTCCTTGCGGGCGAACTTCTCTAATTCCTTGAGTGAGCCAGTCACTTGCTTTTGTCTGTGACGCATGAACTCAACAATCTCATGCTTGACAACAGGACGACGCATATTGTGATTGGCATTTTTGCTATAAGACTTTACCATCTGCCTTATGCCAATCCTAATTTTTCAACAAGAACTTCAAACTCATCTAAACGACGTTCAAAGACAGCAAAGGCATCGTTGAGGTAGTCTTCCTTCTCCATATCAACGCCTGCTTTTCTCATGACATTAAGTGGATAGTCTGACTTCCCTGCTTTGAGGTAATCGATATAGCGATCACGATCTTCTTGGCTACCATGTACAATCTTTTCAGCCAAGGCTGAAGCTGCTGCAAAGCCTGTTGAATATTGATACACATAGTAGTTGTAGTAGAAATGTGGAATACGGGCCCATTCATATTGAATTTCAGGATTGTCTTCTTTACTCAAACCATAGTAAGCTTCATTCAAGTCGGCATAAAGCTCATTTAAGAATTCACTAGTCAAGACTTCACCATTTTGGTCAGCTTGGTGGATAGCGTGTTCAAATTCAGCAAACTGAGTTTGACGGAAGACTGTACCACGGAAGCCATCTAGGAAGTTGTTTAAGATTGCAAAGCGTGTTGCATCATCTTGAACTTCTTGCAATAATTTTTCTGTCAGGATGTTTTCATTAGTAGTTGAAGCAATTTCTGCTAAGAAAATCGAATAGTCTCCATAAACGTATGGCTGGGTTTCACGAGTATAGCTAGAGTGCATACTGTGACCAGTTTCATGGACAAGAGTAAAGAGATTATCTAGATTGTCCTGCCAGTTAAGAAGCATGAAGGCATTTGTATCGTATGATCCACCTGAATAAGCACCTGAACGCTTGCCTTGGTTTTCATAGACATCAATCCAACGTTCGCTAAAGGCACGTTTAACTCGACTCAAGTAATCATCACCAAGAACTGCCAAAGCTTCTTCTGCCTTCTTCAAGGCTTCCTCGTAAGTAAAGCTGTAGTCTACTGAAGAAAGTGGTGTATAGACATCATACATCTTGAGGTCTGGAATACCCAAGATTTTTGAACGTAGTGCAAGATAACGATGCAAGAGTGGCAAGTGTTTGCGAACTGCTGACACTAAATTGTCATAGACACTTTCTGGTACAAAGTTAGCCGCAAGAGCAGCCTGACGAGCACTCTCATAATTGCGAACTTTAGCACGGTAGTTTTGGACTTTGACATTGGTCTGTAGAGTCTTAGCATAGGTGTGCTGGAACTGCTCGTAAGTAGCATAAAGTGCTTCATAGGCACAACGACGTACTTCTCGATTTTTTGATTCCATCAAACGTACGTAGGTTCCGTGAGAGAGCTGCACTTCATTGTCTTCGTCATCCAAAACGTAAGGGAAAGTAAGATCAGCATTGTCTAGGATAGCGAAGGTTTCACTTGCCGACCCAAAGATTTCACTGGCTCCTGCAAGCAATTCTTCTTCACGCTGTGAAAGAACATGATCTTTCTTTTGTAAGAGCTGATCAAAAAAGTGTTTATAAAGCTCAAGTTTAGGTTCAGCAGCCAAGAAAGCAGTCATTTGTTCCTCAGTAATCTCCATAAACTCTGGCTCGTAGAAAGAAAGTGCCTGATCCAGCTGGCTATAAAGCGTCATAGCCTTAGCATAGTATTCTTGATACTTAGCTTCGCGCGTGTCTTGGTCATTTTTCATGTGCGCATAGACATAAAGCTTCTCCAACTGGCGCTCTAACTCTAGAGAACGTTCAGTAATTTCAAGCAAGCTCTGAGCACTGTCTAAAAGATGACCTACATATTGGTCAACTGTTTCCACTTCCTCTGACAGTTGCTTGAGGGCTTCTTCCCAAGCCTGATCAGTAGCAAAGATCGTTGATAGATCCCATTTGTCTTTTTCATTTATTTCATTTCGTTGTAATACCATAAGATTCCTCCATCCTTTCTATTTTACCACATTTTTTAAGAAATATTGCTGATAAAAAGCTGGGGGATAGAGCTTTTGTGTGTCAGTTTTTGGATTTTGTTGATAATAGGCCTGAAAATTGTCGTAATAGCCCTGCAAATCTATAGTTATCTGGCAAAATTGACCTTTTTCTATAGGCCTTACTTGGGGAAACCAATCTCGAACATCCAAATTCAGTAGATTCTTTCCCTGAGCATAAGCCTCCCCCTGTTTCCTCATCCAGTAAGGATTTTTATAATAAAGTTGTTGGCGAATATAGTCGCAAATTGTTTCATCTTGTGATACATGCATACTTGCTATTCTTTGCTTCTGATAGGGAAGCCGTAAAATCTCTATGAGATTGCCTTGCCCATAAGGAAACTCCCTTATTTGATAATAAAGATTCCCCTTCAAATCTTGATGGATCATGTATTTCAAGCGTAGTATGTCCCTTTGCTGATCTAATTCCCATAGATGAAAGCCCATATTTTGACTAAAGGAAAGCAAGTCTCTTTGGAGCTGAGTCAAACGTTCCTTTAACCAAAGTTTTTGACCGACTAGCCAAAGTACTTGATAGCCATTTTTTCGATAGCCCAGGCTTCTCTCCTCCAAAAGTTGGCGAGAAATAGGACTACACTGAACTTCTAAGGCAAGCTGTTTATTGACTAAAATATCTGCAATTTGTTTTAATTGGGGAATGGGACATTCAAGCTCTGCCTTGTCATTATTCATCGCCCAATTAAAAAGGGCAACCTTATTTTCCAGATGCTCTAGACTCTCATTTTCGTAGTAAAAATCACACTGTTTGAGCGATACATGGGCAAAATGCGTCCGTAGGTTCTTCCCTTTTCTTAATCGAAGCAAAGCTCCACAAGCTGGACAAGTATAGCTTTTTTTAACTAATTTATCCTCCAAGGCATTGACTAGATTTCCTTTTTCATCTCTGGCTAAAAACATATATACCCCCTTTTCTACTTTATTCGAAAAGGATAAGAAAAAGGCTGAGCAAACCAGCCTTCATCATTTTATGAGCTTACAGCTGCAAGCGACTTTCTAAAGCTTGCGTCAACACTTCAGAATAGTTCACCTTTTCACGATCTGCTAATCTGACCAACCACTCTGGAACTGTAACATTCTTCCGAATCGCCTTATTATTTTTTACAAAAGGTAGTGGATTTACTTGAATCAAAGTTACAAAACCATCAGGAGCTTTCAACTGAGAAATATCACTGGGTTTAGGTAGGGCTAGTCCCTCGTCAATATAAGAAGCTAAGACACTTTCGAGCATTTCATGAGCATTTTTCATGGCAAGTTCAATCGTTGCTCCCTCAGTCCCGCCTCCAAATTCGGGAAATTCAACCCAATATCCAGTGCCTTCTCTATGAAAAATAGCTGGATAAGACTTTAGCATAACACACCTCCATTGTTCCAAATCTACTACAGGCCCAAATCCTTTAATATCTTTCTCTCTAAACCTCTTCCCAGATCATCAT
Source organism: uncultured Streptococcus sp. (assembly GCA_963524795.1). GTDB lineage: Bacteria > Bacillota > Bacilli > Lactobacillales > Streptococcaceae > Streptococcus. The sequence goes on along the minus strand of CAURIB010000003.1, from coordinate 6,194 downwards.
TACCATGGACTGGAATAGTGACAAGATAGGGAACTCCTTCTTTCTTAAAATGATGATGACTCCCCCTCTTACGAACTTCAATCCATCCATTTGCAAGAGCTAATTTTACCATTTCCTTACCTGTAATGGGCATTTATAGTCACCTCTCTAGCTAAATTATACTCATAATGCGTATATCTGTCAATCCTTCTATATCATCTATTCGTAAAATATGAAATTTTTTATATTCAAACAAGCATCAAAATAAGAGGCTGGGACAAAAGTCCTAGCCTCTCAATTGTCTTTGGAGTGTAGTTCAAGACGCAGTGGTTGAGTGGGCTCTACTACGCTGATTTCATCAGCTTTTACAGCCCTACTCAACTGTGCGGAGGTGGGACGACGAAATCGAATTCTAACGAATTACCGATTTCTGTCCCACTCTCTTATCTCATTATTTATTTAAAACCTTGATAGATTTGACAAAGGGTAGAAAAGAGACTTATAATCTGGTAACCCTAGAGATATAGTATGGAGTTTTATTTATTCCACCTTCATACTTCTTATTATTTTTCTTTAAAAGGTATTTCTGATAAGGTGTAGCAACCCCATCATTAAGATAAGTTTTTACTTCAATACCATTATCAGACACTACCCATTTGTTACTTGGTTCAATATGTAGCGGAGAAACATATCCTCCTCTCCCACCTTTGGCAACTTCATAGAAGGCTTTGTCTGCCTGTGAATAAAACCATTCTATCGGAGATTTTTTATCATTAGCCAATTTACGCCATTGTTCCTCAGTATAATCCTTCAAAGGTACACTTACTCTTTTAGCAGGCGCGTGTAAAGCCTTAATAACATCTTCCAGTTGATATGTTTTATCCCCTTTATAGGTATTGTAATAATCTATTAGTTCACCTGGGTTAAACTGACGCACATACAAAGAATCAGCGTTCATAACAGATTTAGATTTTACCAATTTAGAAAATCCCAAAACATGACCATTGTTAATAATTTCTTTAATAGCAAGTTCATCATCAACAGGCACTTTACTTATCGGATAATCACTTTCTTCAAATGCCCATCCTTTATCTTTATTAAAAATTACTGCGCGCGTTAACTTCTCTGGCATACGTTTTTTGAAATCATAAATCCAACTACCAACTTCTTGTGGTAAATCTTCAACTGGACGACCTGGCAAATAAAGAATGAATTCTTTTCCAGGAGATTTCCCATCTGCTATTCCGTAAGGTTCGGTGGTATCAATTTTCACACCATTAACAATCTTTGTTTCTCCCACCTTAGGATAATCCAAATCAGTTAATGTCATCTTGTATTCATAGTCATTAACTTTAACTAGATTCTTAAATTTACCGGTAAATTTAGAAAGATCCATTTGACCATTTGGATGATTTGAACCAGTATTTCCACGATTCATATCAAGGTAAGTTCCTTTGATACTACCATCTTTTGAAATAGACATTTCTGTGTACCACCCTCCTGCACCACTAGTAAAGATGAGTGGTTTAGTTAATTTTTCAAATAATACTTCTGGATTGCGAACTAATTCAACCTTATCATCATTTCCTAAATCAAGCTCATATTTTTTATGTATTAATTTACCATCAAATACGGTTAATTCATAATTTAATTCCTTGAATCCTTCGAGATTGAATCCCAGAGTTTTAGCTTGCTTCAAAATTTCTAATTCAGCCTTTAAGGTTAGATAACCAAACTCTTCGATGGAAATTTTTTTATCATTTATGGAAATAGTTGATGTAATAAGTTTATCATTTTTTCCAGTAATTAGATTTTTCTTATCCTCTGTTTTATTCTCAACTGAATGGCTTGTATTCGAATACGAAGATTCTATTCCTAACCCTGCATTAGCAGAAATAGAAACTGTATCTATTCCAAATATTTTGGGTTTTACTTTTATTTCTGGACCACTTTGGACTGTAGCTTTGGCTTTTACTTCTCCCACGTTCATTGTATGATTTACAGTACGTTTAAATTCGGGCACCCAATTTTTTAATTTGATTGAATTTTGAATTGAATATGTGCTTGATACTGAAACACTTAAACTCCCTTCAACAGTTGTTTTAAGACTTATAGGGATATGTACAGTCGCTCCCGTAATCGGTGTAGGTAAAATCAATTCTCCTAACGGAATCTCTAGACTTTTTATATCTTTTGATGTACTAAATTCTAAAGAACCTTCTGTGGTAAATTTGAATTCTTTATTGAAATCAAAATTCATAAAATCTAGTTTAGGAGACAAGAAATTTAAATCAACAGCCTCTGACCAAACCTTACCTTCAATATTAAATGATAGCATTCCTTTGATGCTTTTATCATCATTTCTCTTACCAGCCAATGAGACTGATGATGAAAAAGATCCTTCAAAAGAGACACTTCTAAATAGACTTGTATCTGTATTTGATTCTTTTTTTACAGTGACTCCTTTAGCTGGAATAAAAGTAGCACTACTAATATTAGATGACCAAGCTTTTGTGTTGATATTTTGTACAACCTCGTACAATGATGGAACACTATATTCGATAACTGATTGATTATTAATAGTGCTAATTGATTTGATTTTGATAGCTTTTGAAGTTTCATAAATCTTAGATGGTGGGACCACAAGAATATCACCTACTCTGGCATCAATTTCTTTAGACAATACTAATTTTTTCCCATCGTCACTTTCGCTCTGATATCGACCGTCATTAACGTAAATTACCTTGCTTTTTAGATGATAGTCCACAATATCATCTGAATATTTTCTTCCTAATTCAAAACGACCCTTTATATTTTCAATTATCGGATCACCATAAGGTAGAGCAGTGACTTTAGCTTCGAAGTTATTAGATTTTAAAGTATAAGATTGATTAGAGATTAAATGAGCAAACATATAGCCATCAAAATCAGTATTAACTTCAGTAATTAGTTTATTATCTTTATAAACCGATATAGATCTTTCTTCAAGTGCATTATTGTTACTATCGTATGCGTGTCCTGAAATAACTACATCTTTCCTTGACAACCCATTTTTGGGGGCACCTATATGATAAACTTTAGTAATTAATGGTATATCTTTGCTAATTACTAATTCCGTTTGTTGTTCTTTGTTACTTAGAACCCTTTTTTTCTTAACATTTACCGTCACATAACTAGCTTGAATATCTCGTAATTGTCGCTGACCTTCAAGCATTGTATTATCATAGACTTCAATCGTCTTGATCTGAATTAACTTTTCTCCATCTGGTGAAGCAAGATTTAGAAACGGTGTTCTATTTTTTACCAACTCACGAACTTTTTCACGGTCAGTGACGACTGTTTTATTTTCAGATTTAGTAACCTCGACTGTATAGTCAGCTGAAAAAGTAGTTTTCGGTGTTATTTCTTTGGTTTCAGTGGCATGCGTTACATCTAAGCTTGCTTTTGGAACGACTTCATGCGCAGTAGATTGCGTTGCTGTTTTCTTCGTTCCGATTAGAACAACTTTATTTTGAGGCTCCTCTCTTGTTTCTGAGATTGTTTCCCTTGAAATTTCTACATCATCCGTTAGAGTAATCTTTCGAGTAGAAATTTTTTTCCCAGGTTTTCCTTCTGTTTCTACCTTAGTCTCACCTTCAGCTAAAGAGCTATCCTCTTTGATAATCACCTTGAATGGAATGTCTTCAGTAGAGCGTATGGTACGAATAATCTTTTTAGCTTTAACTATTGTTGTCTCTGAAATAGTATTCAAGCTAGATGTTGAAGCCTTAACTGGAGCTGGAACCTCTTCTTTTTGATTCTCACCTACTAATGATTCCGTCGAAGGTGCTGTACCCGTATCGTTTTTAGTTTCTGTAGGACTTTCAACAGTTGGAGTGACAGTAGTTGGAGTAGCTGAAGCTGGAGTCTCCTCCTCAATAACTTCCTCAGACAATATTTCCACTAATGTAGATGGGATGACAACATTTGTTCCCTTAAGAATGTCAGCAGTTATTTTTTCTTCATATACAGTATCTTTCTTGTAAATTTCAGTTACAGTTCGAATTATAACTGGCTGACCATTCTGAACTTCTCGTGTTTCAACAGGTTGACTCGTGCTAACTTTTGTATAACCAGTGACATCTTCTAAAGTTTTCCCAGAATCATCCACTTTGATAATTTTATCAATAACTTTAGGTTCTACAGGCTTAACTGGTTCATCTTCTTTTGGTGGAATTATTGGTTTAATAGGCTCCACTTTACCACTACTACTATCATCAATAGTATCTTTCTTAGGATTATCCGTCGGAACAATAGTATCCTGAGTTTTATTTTCATCTGTTGGAAGTGAAGTTGCAGGTGTAGTTGGATTCACAACTAGATCTTTACCATCAATGTAACCTACAAACTGATAACCAGAAATATTCACTTTACCATCTGGGAGAGTTGTACCTACTGTTATCATTTCGGTATGGTTATAGTTAGACAAAGTAGCAACAGTCAAAGCAGATACAGTTGTTACCGTCAAAGCTCCTCCAACCAAAGAGATTGATAAAATACTCTTAACAATCTTCTTATCTGAGTTACCTGTTTTCTTTATGATATAAGCAACTAACAATAGACCTGTTCCAATAATAGAAGCCAAGGGCAATACGTTACTTCCAGTATCTGGTAAAATATTATTTGTAGTATCCTTACGATAGATAACAAACAAGTCTGAGCCATCAACAAGATTCTTTGGTAACTCGTTTACAATGAGTTTTTTCTCTATTTCTGACAGCTCATCCATAGTGGCATATTTATAGTTTACTGTAATATCTGTTTCACTAGCTGAAACTATTTCAAGAGGAAGTGAAGAAAAGCTAATAATCCCAATAACAGCAGACACTGCCCCAATGCCTGAAACTTTTCTAAGACTAAACCTTCTTCTACGTTCATCTGCATTTAACTTATCTTTTTGTTTCATATTTATCTCCTTTTTTATCGATATTCCAGTTCCGTATATTTATAACACAACTTCTAACATCATTCATATTTTACAACCTATATAACCTTTTTGTCAAGCGCTTTCATTTTTCGTCAGCAAATTATGAACAAATCAAATTGTTCAGTTCAAGTTAGCCAGCAAGAAGTCTTCTCTAGGCAACTTATAGTCCAAGCATTTTTTGACTTGTAGGTCAAGCATTTTTTAGGATAATTGCTAATTCAATTTTCTATCCAAGCGACTTCTTTATGAGTCGTTTTCTTAGTTCCCTTAGGTAACCATCTACGAATGAGCCTGTTTTGATTATCGTTAGTTCCCCTTTCCAAAGAAGCATAGGGGTGTGCAAAATAGATGTGCTCCTTAGAAAACACATCAGACAAGCGGTTGAATTCTGTTCCATAATCTGCCGTGATGAAAAGGAGTTTGCTGCTGTTTTTAGATGAGTTTTAGAGCTTGATTGACCGAATCAGCGCTTTTATTTAAAATCAATAGGACTGTCTCATGTTTGATTTCAGTCTGGACAGTTTGAGGAGCTTTTCCAAGTAAAGAAGCAATTTTTCTATTTGATTTCCCTTCTTTTTTCCCTACCTTCATATACGCTTATTTTACCTTTTTAGCTAGCATGGTCGCAAAGCGTAGTTGAATGCGATTGCCATTTTCGTCACGACGATGTAAATGACCTGGATTTTCATTGTACTTGATCAATTCCCAGTCCTTGTAGTAATTGGCCATTTCTCCCTCTTTAAAGGTGAATGGGAAGTTCACTGAGCAAGGATAATCTTCCGTATCCATAGCACAAACGATAAGATTGTAGCCACCGATAGAGGTTTGTTCCTGCATGTTTCGGATAATAGCTGGAATACGATCTGCTTGTAAAAACATGAGCACAACCGTTGATACGATAAAATCGTAAGTTTGGCCTATGCTAGCAGAATTGATATCGTAGAGACCGACAGGCATTTCTAAATCTTCTTGCTCCACAATGCTTTGCAAGATTTCAAGAGACAGCTCATTTTGATCTACAGCTGTGACATCAAAGCCATGTTGAGCTAGAAAGAGTGCATTCCTACCCTGACCGCAACCTAGATCTAGCGCCTTACATGGTTGGACCGTCTGCATAGCTTCTAAAACTTCCGAATGAACTGGATTGGTATTGTATTTCTTAGGGAAGTAATCCTCTGGTTTACAATAAAATTCCAAGTACCACTCCACATCATCTGTGGCAGCTTCTACTCTGTGCCAGGCTTGAGGT
>CAURIB010000002.1:0-46185 GCA_963524795.1 uncultured Streptococcus sp. | reverse complement strand
GGCTTTTTTGCAGAAGTAGGCTCTTTATTGGCTATTTTTGATACCAATCGCTTTAAATTGCAGAGTAAGCATTATGCCCAGTTTGTATTTGATTGTCGACTATTGGATGGGGACTTTCAAGAAAATCAAGAAGTTGCTGAATTAGGATTTTTCGACATTTCGGCTCTCCCTCCCTTATCTGAAAAAAGAATAACCAAGGAACAAATGGATATTCTATGGCAGGTTTATCAGGGTGAGCGGAAACAATATGTTGATTAGAAGCTTTGTTTTATCTTAAGGCCACTAGCTTCTTTGGAACACAAAAATATTAGAAATAAATGTAAGCTAGGCTCTATAGAGATAAGTAAGAGAATGGCTTATATGAAAATGAGGAAAATTATATGAATTTTTGGGATGCTTTATTTAACACCCATCCGACGGAACCACCCCAATTTGGATTTACTTGGTACGCAAGCACATTTGCCTTACTGTTTTTGACAATTTATCTTGCTTATCGCTATCGTGATAATAAGGTTTGTCAACGATTATTCCAGATTATACAGGCAATACAGTTAATCTCGCTTTACAGCTGGTATTGGATCAATCAGTTCCCGCTGTCAGAAAGCTTGCCTTTTTATCATTGCCGATTAGCCATGTTTGTAGTTCTACTACTACCAGGTGTTTCAAAAACCAAACAGTATTTTGCTTTGCTTGGAACCTTCGGGACGATTGCAGCCTTTGTTTATCCAATCCCAGACGCTTACTCTTTCCCACACATCGTTATTTTGTCCTTTATTTTCGGACATCTAGCCCTTCTTGGGAATTCCTTGATTTATCTTTTAAACAACTACGATGCTCGTCTCTTGGATTTCAAAGGTATTCTTATACTGACCTCTTTACTCAATGGTTTGATTTTTATAGTCAATTTAGTGACGGGTGGAGATTACGGTTTTATGACAAAACCGCCATTGGTGGGAGATCATGGTCTTGTAGTTAATTACATCATTGTCACTCTATTTTTAACTTGTGCTATTTTCCTCTTCTCTAAAGGCTTTCAAGTCATCACTCAGGAGAAGGCGGAAAGAAGATTGAAAATCTGGCAGAAATAAAAAATATTTTCCCAACCGCTTGACTTTTATCTGAGAATTTTGATACAATAGTAGGCGGTATTGTTTACCCCATTTGTAAGGCCCCGGAACCTTTCAAATAACTCGCGGACCGGAACATCCGCCCTGTAAACAAAAACGATATTCATATAGGAGAAATCATGAACAAAACTACATTCATGGCTAAACCAGGCCAAGTAGAACGCAAATGGTACGTTGTTGACGCAACTGATGTACCTCTTGGACGCCTTTCAGCAGTTGTTGCTAGCGTACTTCGCGGAAAAAACAAACCAACATTCACACCACACACTGATACAGGTGACTTCGTAATCGTTATCAATGCTGAAAAAGTTAAATTGACTGGTAAAAAAGCAACTGATAAGATCTACTACACTCACTCAAACCACCCAGGTGGATTGAAATCAATCTCTGCTGGTGAACTTCGTTCTAAAAATGCAGTTCGTTTGATCGAGAAATCAGTTAAAGGTATGCTTCCACACAATACTCTTGGCCGCGCTCAAGGTATGAAATTGAAAGTATTCGTTGGAGCTGAGCACACTCACGCTGCACAACAACCAGAAGTTCTTGATATTTCAGGACTTATCTAAGGAAAGGAACAATAAAGTATGTCACAAGCACAATATGCAGGTACTGGACGTCGTAAAAACGCTGTTGCACGCGTTCGCCTTGTTCCAGGAACTGGTAAAATCACTGTTAACAAAAAAGATGTTGAAGAGTACATCCCACACGCTGACCTTCGTCTTGTCATCAACCAACCATTCGCAGTTACTTCAACTGTAGGTTCATACGACGTTTTCGTTAACGTTGTAGGTGGTGGATACGCTGGTCAAGCGGGAGCTATCCGTCACGGTATCGCTCGTGCCCTTCTTCAAGTAGACCCAGATTTCCGCGATTCATTGAAACGCGCAGGACTTCTTACACGTGACTCACGTAAAGTTGAACGTAAGAAACCAGGTCTTAAGAAAGCTCGTAAAGCATCACAATTCTCAAAACGTTAATCAATACGATTATATCAACGTTTACAGACATTCAAGAATTATTTCTTGGATGTCTTTTTTGTTTCAAAAAATCAAAGTTCACCCCAAAATTCACCCCATATTCACCCCATCAATTTTTTAAACTACGAAAAGCAATATCACCTACAGTCTGATTGACTTTATCTTTGATATTAACGTAAGTTTTTGTAATCTCTTTATCACTATGAGTAAGAGCTTCTGAGAAGGCTTCAAGAGAAACCCCAGCTTGTTTTGCGAGTGTCGCACCAGTATGTCTTAGTTGTGTGGGGAAGCTGGTGCTAGTTCAGGGTGCCTGCGTCTGACTGATTTCATCTTGATAAAACTTAAAATCTTTCTAATTATAACAAAGCATAGTCAAAAAGCTATGACCTCTATATTCACAAAAAAATCCAGACCAATACTAGTCCAGATTTCTTGTCTATTAAACACTCTTTTCAAAGAATGGAAGAACGGCTGTAACGGATTTGTCAACGCAATTATTTAACTGTGAGAATCCGACGCACATAAATTTTAAATGGTGTCTCAGTCACATTTAAATTTATGAGACGCTTAGACGTTAGGCTTTCAATTTATCAAATTTTGATTTGATGTTTGCCTTGAACTCTTCAAGTTTGGCCTTGCGATCTGCTTTACGTTCAGCCTTCATTTGCGCACGCGCTTGGTTGTAGAGGTCTTCTTGGACTTGCAGGGCTGCTTCAACTTCAGCTACGACGGTTGCTACATCCCAACGCACGATTTGGGTGTCGTACTTGGTGAAGTAAGCATCGATGACTGCTTCGTTGTTTTCTTGCACCAAGGCGACAACGGCTGTTTCGCCGTCGATCAATTTTTGAGACACAACGTCAATCAAGCCAGCTTCTGCCGTATCAACGGTATCACCAGCAGCCAAACCATAGAGGCTGCCAATACCATAACCAAACAAGACGCCGATAGGACCACCCAAAAGCCCGATAACTGCACCGAGCAAGCCACCTTCTAGGGTTGCATCCGTCGTTGAATCTTCAAAGTCATAGCGTTCTTTTTCAACGATGTGACCGTTTTCATTTTTGACCAAGGCAATTTGAGCAACCTTGGTCGTCTGAGTTTGGCGGAAAGCCTTCAAATCCGCAAAGGACTGATAAGCTTCGCTTTCAGTGTTAAAGACTGAAACTACTAGGTTTTCCATAGTTAGTACCTCTTTTCTAAATATACACATTCATTATAATACAGTTTCAATCATTTTTCAATCATTTTAGTGCGACATTTTAATTGATATGTCGCGTTTATCAGCGTTAAAGAACAGTTTCAGGCAGCGGTATATCTTTGCCATATCCCAGCCCAGACACTCTGGAGACTCTGAGTGACTATCAAGAAAGATGTCCATCAGATTCTTAAAGCCTCCCGTGCAAAAAGTAAATAAATAGTGTTTTTCCTGTATGCCTGTCACACGGCTAAAAGACCGCTTGACCAAATCTTCCAGAAAATTATAGCAGATATTATGTACCAGCTCTGTGTAGCGAGTCTGATGAGCGTGCCGAATCACATCGACGCTTTTATAGAATCTGCCAACTGTTTCCTTATGGTCGAATCCTTGAAAGAAGTCGCTTTATTTGTCGGTCAAGACAATTAATTTGGCTGGTGCAACTGATTCGCCAAGCTATGAATAAGCAATTATTACCTTTTGAAAGCGAAAATGGCAATTATGAAGGTGAAGCTACTCAGGTCTTAGTTCTTCTATCTAATTACTATGCAGACAAAAAACTATTTGATGAAAATACAGATGAATATGGAAATATCTTGATTTTAAAGGATTCATCCATCATTTCTAAATTATCGGCTATCCCAGATTTATTAAAAAGGGGATCTAGTAGGTAACAATAATATCGAATATATCAAAGTACGCAATATTAGGATTTCTTCAGAGGTTGAGTTAGAGTCAGATGTTGATGGGGATAAGTCGGATAATCTGCCAGTAGATATAAAAATACTAGAAAACAGGCTTGAAAAAGGCTCGTAAAGCTAGCCAGTTCTCTAAACGTTAATTCGTTGCTGGACAGCAGAATACAAACGAAAACACTTTGCATCTTGCAAGGTGTTTTTTTCTATGAGAACTGGCGGTGCGCAATTAGGATAGCTCTAGCGACTTTAGTCGCATAGAGATATGCTATGCACAGTTGCCCCAAGAAAACAAGCGAAGCGATGTTTGATTGGATGGCAACCACTGCACTCAAAACGTTAATCAACACGATTATATCAACGTTTACAGACATTCAAGAATTATTTCTTGGATGTCTTTTTTTGTTCAAAAAACTAAAGTTCACCCCAAAATTCACCCCAAGTTCACACTATTACTTTTTGAGACTTCTAAAGGCTATTTCTCCTGCTGTTTGATTTACTGTTTCAGTAGTATTGACATAAGTCTTCGTTATTTGGATGTCACTATGAGTAAGTGCTTCTGAAATAGCATTTAATGATGTTCCAGCCTGTCTTGCCAGAGTTGCTCCGGTGTGTCTTAATTTGTGAGGAGATGCTGGAGGAAGTTCCGGATGTCTTCTTCGAATAGAATTCATTCGATGATTAAGATAATCAATATGAAGTGGAACGTTAATACCGTTTGTTCTATTATTGTATGTGAAAACGAATTGCTTTTCATTCTGTCTGATTCCAAACAGCTTTAGTTGCTTTTTTTGTTCTATTTTCCAATCGGTCAGGATATTCATTAGTTCTTTAGGTGCTTTAAATAGAGTTTTTTTATTTCCTTTGGTTGATTTAACATTCCCGAATTTGTCTAATGCTTGTTCAATGAGAATTTCATTTTTTTCAAAATTGATATGTTTCCATTGGAGAGCGTAGGTTTCTGATTTTCTATCTGATAAAAAGAATGTCGTATAGAACAAAGCATAATCTTTTAATTCCATTCGATCATTTTTTAGATCATCATCAAATGCTTGTAGCCATTGTTTAAGTTCTTCCTCATTTAATGCTAGGTCTTCAAACTTTTTACTTTCTTTGAGGGCTAATTTTTTATTAGCTTTAATTCTACTGATTGTCTTTTTTACCTTATTGACTTGAATATATTCAAGCTCTTCTGCCCAGTCCAAGACAGAATTGACGTACCCTCTAATGGATTTAAAGTTGGCATAAGAATTCGATAGTGGAGTAAGAAGTGACAAAACTAGTTGTTTATTATTTATTAAATGCTCTAGCGAGTATTTCCCTAATATCGGAAGAATATGTAATCTGAAAATACTCTCTGTTTGAAAAATAGTAGCTTTAGTAGGAGGTTTTATAGTAGTAGTGGTTTGACCTGCTTTGTAAGGTTCCAGCCAAATATCTTTATAAAAATCTTTAAATAAGATATTCCCATTAAGTTTTGAATCTATAGGTTGTCTACCTAATCGTGCATTTTCAATATCAATGTTTAATTTTATTTCTGCTTCTTTTGCTTCTCTACGAGTTTTAAACCGTTTCTCGTATCGTCTTCCTATACCAAGTTTTCCCTGGACTTCATCAGGTATATACACCCTAAGTCTATATGACCCATTATTTGTTTTAGAAATACCCATTTTTACCCCCTTATGCGCTGATTTCTAAACGTGTCATCCATTGATTGATACTTTCTTTGTTAAAACGAATTGATTTTCCAATTCGAATATATGGTAGTCCCATAGCAATCCAAATATCTAAAGTGTTATTGGATACACCCAGATAATTACAAGTTTGCTTTTTATTAAGAAAAGGACTATCTGCCCCAATTTCTTCTTTAAATTGATGGATTTCGTTTTTTAAGAGTGTTGCAATCATTTGTTGAATTTCTTGTGTTTGTTCGTCCGGTAATTGTACTAACATATTTTCTCCTTTCTAATGTCCTAAGACATATGTAAATTGTTTAGCTGATTCTGCATCGAATGTTCGATAGCTGACTATTCCGAGTCCCTTAAAATTGGATTCGGAAATAAGTATAGAACCATCAGATTTAACTTGCTCTACAAATGCTACATGCCCGTATACTGGATCTGCACCAGCTTGACTTGATGAGAATGATAGAGCAGAGTGTTCTGTAGGTGTTTTCGTGGTTGAATACCCAGATTTTTCCATCCATTGATTACCGTTCCCCATGTAGGGATCGAATGTAATTCCAAGTTGTTTTGCCCTATTATAAACAAACCAGGTACACTGGCCCCAGGGATAGCTACTAGCTATGTAATTAGTCGTATCAATGGTTTGTGTGATGCTATATCCTGATGGAATTTCACTTGAGCTGACTCTGGTTCCAGTATCATTTGTTTCCTTCGGAGCTGTTGGAGTTCCTCCATGCTCATCTATATACTGATCGAGTTTTTGCATGGTTTCCGCTCTCCGCTTTCCAGAACCGCTAGTGTCTGTAAAATATACTCCACCATCTATAGAACTATTAAGAGTTCCGTTCGCATATTTGAGAGCTTTATCATCCTGTATTTTAAAGGTTTCGTTTTTGTTTCCAATGATTGTTTGCTTAGTTAAACTAACAACTGCTATATCATCATTAAAGTTTTTCGCATTTTCTGGATTGGAATCAAATGCACCAAAGCCAAACATATTAGCGCCAGGATTTCGTGCTACACCAGCTGTTCCTAGTGAACTTTCATTTAATGCGATTGCTACAATGCCACGAACATCTAAGTTAGACTTAGCTTCCCATTCTAAAAGTTTTCTCCCGTTAATACGGTTTCGGTCAAAGGAGATTCCTAATGTATCTAAAAAGCCATCTAATTGTTCTGCCTTGATACCATAACGATGAACAAGGAGATTATGTGTATATGGGTCTCCGTCGGACCAGTGTTCAGCATATTTGAAATCTTTTGATGTTGTGGAAGAACTATTTGCACTTCCTCCAATTGCTCCCATGAAGATTATAATTACAAAGACTGGAATTATTAATGGAATGAGGTGGGACAATAGATACCATTTTAGTTTTTTCATAGAATCTCCTTTCTAATTTTAGTGTCTAATATAAGCAGTAAATAAGACAGTTCCGAATCTCCACTTAGCATCCAAAACTACAGAATGAGATTTAACTTGTTCAATAATTTGTTCTTGCTCTTCCTCTAAAACGGGAAATAAAAGAAGGAAATCGACAGATCGTTTTCCTTCTCTATAAGCTTGGTAAAGTGTTTCTTCAAGAATTTTTGGGAATGCAGTTCTTGAGCGTATTTTAGTGTTCATTTAATTCTCCTCTCAGTTGATTTAGTCGTTGAGTCAATCGATTTCGTCGTTCAATATTTGCTTTCAATTTATTATCTGGTGTCATTGTTTTACGATAAGCACGAGTGAAAGCATTAGAACCTTGTGCTTTATACATTGACTGAGAATCTTTGTATTTTTCTAGTTGTTGTTCAATCGTGTTAATTCGATGTTGATTGAATGGTGAAATACGTTCTTCCTTTAGAGTTTGAAATTCATCATTGGTTGTTGGAGTAGTTTCTTGTTGAATAGTAGAAGTACCAACTGGATTTTGAATAATTTTCTGAACAGTCTCTGTTTGAGGATTAGTTGTTTCAGTTAGTTTTGGTGTAATTGGAGTTTCAGTTGATTCAGGCTGTGAATTCTCTATAGATGGATTTGTATCTCTTTGTGTAAAATAAGAGCCAATATTTTGGAAGTGGCTCTTACTATTCATCACCATACCACTAGCAAATCCAGCACCTGCTAGTGTAAAGTTTCCAAGATGTTGAGCTGTCTTCAAGCTTTGAGTTGGAATTTGAGATGTAATTTCTTTAGTTTTTATGACACCATTCTCGACCTTATTACCAATATCAGATGTTACCATTCTAGCTTTAGAGCCAAGGATAAATTGAATTAATTCTGCTTTGTACTTCCATATTAGGAAGTAGATAACACCTTTAGCAACTACCGAAACTAATAACTTAAAGACTAGACCGAGTAGAACTAAGGATGGCAGATTCTTCAAAATAGTATCAAAACTAGTGATAATCATATTTTCTACAATTTTCTCAATGTAGAAAATTAACAAGATTAATAAACTAGAGATTACTGGAAAGGCTAAACCTCCCAACATAACTTTAAGAACCCCAAAAATTAAATCTTGCATTCGAGGAATAAAAGAAATAAGAAGAACGATTGGGAATATGAGAATCATTGTTAGCACTAGAATTTGTGCGATTATATTTAATAATTGAATAACAATGATTGGTAGTGCTAAGACAAATGCTTCTAATACCTTAAAGATGACATAGAATGTGCGTATAAAGATAAAATCTGGCATTGCAGAAACCCAACGATTCTTTTCACCATCCTCATTAGCACCATTCCCTAGTTCGTCCAGATATTGAGAACGTTCTTTTGTTTTTACCGCAGTGAAATGTCCTTTACTATCACTAGTTCCAAGGACCTTGCTATCATCGAAATCTTCTTCTTTTCCATTTTGACTGTTTTTGTATTTGCCGTTCTCTTGGCCAGTATTTACAAAAAGATAGGCTTTATAGGAAGTTTCAGCTATATAGCTATCGGACATAGACTCACCAACTTTTACAGATTTGTCTTTTGCATAGTCCACCTTAATACTTACAATTTTTTGTTTGACATCTTTCGAGACATTGTTGATGGTATCAAGAAGATAAAGTCCGCCGGAAGTTCTAGCAATTGTACCAAAATAACTAAATCCTAGTAGAATGACTAAACAAACATGAAGAAGAGTTTTAGCAAATGAGCCTTTAGAAAAGAAATACTGGTAGAAGAGATAAAAACCGAGTACCAAAAGAAGTAATGCAACTAATGATTGATCAGTAACATTCCCTTTTGTTGAACCAGTAAATCCATTCCATAGACTTTTTGCGCCGTTAAAAACATAAGTTTTATATGCGCTGTAAAGATCAATACTTTCAAGGATTCGGATGAACAAAGAGAAAAAGCCAACAACAGCATTGAGGATGAAAAAGAAGAGATTGACAAAAAGTTCATTGATGAGAACCCAAGCTCCATTAAAAGATGCATAACCTGTTGGTTCCATGTAGGATTTAAGAGAGAAGATATCCACTCCCTTGAGCTTGTCAAAAGCCTCTTGCATAGATTCACCTCCTAACTAGCGTATTTGTTTTCGAGACTTGAAGATACAGTGGCTTTCATTGGTTTCAAAAGCATATCGATATCTTCAAATAGATTGTGAATTGAAATCATATTAAGATTTCCGTAGACATCATAATAAAGACATTGACCAGAAATCATATTATCAATCCACTCTAGATTGTTTTCAGTAATTTCGAGATTTACATGTTTTAGAATATCCTCTCGCTCTGATTTTTCATAGAATGCAAAGATTGTACCGAAACCAGTTGTATCATCATCGTTTTCTGCATCATGAACAGATTGTGTAATCAGTGCTAAAGTATTATTTTTAGAGCGTCCAATGCGGCGCATATTTTTAATAACAGCTTTTCCTTCTGCGGATTTCATTAGAATCCAAGCTTCGTCGAAGAACTCAATTGTATCTTCATTTTCATTGCGTTCTCCAAAATGAGTACAGAAAGCACCAAGCGCAAACATGAGAGCTATGGAGTTACGCTCGTGGTCGGATATTTTTGTGGAGTCGTCTTTAGGGAGTTTGAGATTGTTGACTTCTAAAATAGTAACTCGTGACTCATAGTCAAGACCTTGGGTTGTTCCGTCAGAAAAAGCTAATTCTAAAATAGAATTAGTTACGATTGATGTTAGATATCTTCCTACCGAAGCAATTTCAGAAGATGAGGAGTTTCTTAGAGATTCTAAAACGTGTTTGAATCCTACTGTTTCACCTGCTGCTCTACGTTCTACGATTACATTGATTGCTTCTGTGATTGCTGTCTTCTGATCCATTGAGACATCATCAACAGCTTGTAAAAGAAACTCGAGCATATTTTTAGAGACTTCTACGGATTGTTCTTTCTCAAGAACTATAATTGGATCTAACACTCCATGATTAGAAGGGAGAGAGCTGTCGAGAGTCACAAAATTGAAGTTTTCAATCTGTTTCTTTCGTTCCGGGTATAGTTCGGAAAAATGAGGAGAATTAATTACTTCATGATAATGATTTCTAAGTTCACGTTTTGGATCGATATAGAGTGTTTTGACATTTTGTAGGGCAACACTCAAAAAGATAATCTGAGCCAGGAAAGATTTTCCTTGTCCTGTTGCCCCTGTAATGATGATGTGTGGGTTTTTAGTGATCTTACCAGCGATATCTTCTTTATTTCCGACAGTGGCATTATAGAGGACGATATTCTTTGAAGAATCGATAGCCTTTTCGATATTATCCCAGCGTCCAATCCAGTTATCTACACGGCCTATATACCAACCAATACGATTTCCTGAGGAAGTACTTGTAAAGGGCATAAGTTCAGAGAAACCTCTGCATGTGACCATGTGTGTCCATGTCCGTGTTTTTTTCTGAAGAGATTCTCCATAAAGAAGTGCTTGAAAGAGGTAAGGGGCATCCTGTGAAGCTTCGCTAATTTCAACACCCATATCATCGAAGTAATTTAGAATAACTTGTCTTCTTTGACGGAGTTGATTTACGCTTGAGGCTGAAACCACAAGGTAAGCTCCGTATTCGATGATCTCTTCCTTATTACCCACCTTTCTCATGAGATCCTTTAGGGAGATGGAACCCATAATAATTTCGTCCTGTTGAACAGTATCAGTGTTTTCTGCCTCTTCCATGATGTTTCTAAAGCGAGTGTTAGAGCGCCCCATTTTCCCTTTTATTTTGTTAGAATCAATGAATTCTGCCTTTATTCGAAGTTCTACAGGGAAGTTCAATCGTTGGACAAACTCTCCTAAATGAAAACCATTGAATTGCACAGGATATTTCCCAATTGGAAGAATAGTAACAAAGGACGAACCATAAGGACTTTCGAGCTTGAGGAAACCACCTTTTAGGACTTTGATTAGAGTATCTGTAATATTGAATTGAGAACGATTAGCAAGAACTTCTTTCTTATAGTGAGGGATATAGCGAAGGTATTGCATGCGTTGATAATAGAAGAGCTCTTCATCAGTAAGACGCTTAGCACGAAGGGTAGATAAAGCTTGAAAGACAGTTTCCTCATCGCTTTTATAATCGTCATACCAATTCAGATCTGTTTTGAATTCATATCCAAATCCATTAGCAATTTTCTCAGAGAATTCAGTGAAGCTTTCAAGAGCTAGTTCTTTTAGGGTTGCACCATTGTTTTGTTTACGTAACTTGATTCCTATAACCCAATCGTACTGATAGGGAATTTCCATCTCATCAGTTAGTCTATCAACGGTATAGAGAAGAAGTTTTTCTCCAAGTTTCCGACTATCATTCGCTAGAGCTTTAGAAAAGTCTCGCAATTTCTCTTCTAAGAGGTAATCTTTTGGAATTAGTGAAATCTCAAAGTGCTTATTTTTCTTTAGTTTCTTCATGATTTGAGAAACTGTTATCTTGTGTTTTTCTTTTTTATATTCATCCGTAATAGTGATGGGAGTATTAGGAACGCGATAGTAAGCAACAACAGATTGATCACCTTTGAGAGCTAGATTTTCGTTGGTTGCTTTAATTGGGTAAGTTAAGATAATACTCATAAATCCTCCTTTTCTATAAATTTGTTTTCTCAAAAACGATTTCATCTATTGGGTTTATTCGATCTTCGTGGTAGATTGCCTTTTTGTTTAATTTAAAATCAAAAAGATAAATGAAATAGTCTCCAATAAAGACATGCATTTTTTTACCATGAGGTTCATATTCGGTATAAAATTTAGCTAATTTATAGGGAATGTACCAATAGAGTAGTAGTGAAATAGAGTGTGTGAATTGTGCGATTGGAATCAAAATAAATCCTCCAAAAAGCAACATCATCACAAAAATGAAGATGAAGACAATAAAAAAAGATAACTGCATTGGTGTTGCGAAATACCAAATTCGTGTACCTTGCTTCGTTTTTATTTCTTGAATCCAATAAGGGGCATTGAGCCCCTTGCTGTAGTCATATAATTTTTCTTCATTCATGATTAAAGACCTGTTTCAATTCCGAAAAGTCTAAGGAACCAACCAAAAGCTTTCAAGATATCTTGACCTTTGGTAAGTGAGACAATGACGGCATAAAATCCTAGCACGGAAAGAAGTTGAATCCAAGAACTATTACGCCAGGCTTTAATGGCTAATAGAACGGCAATAGCTCCTAAGATCCAAACGGCATCACCTTGAAGAAATGTTCGTAGATTTCCAGTATTCATATGTTTCTCCTATTCTTTATCGTTTGCATAATTTAATGGAATGGTGTGTTCTAATTTTTTGACATAGTATGTCTGTTCTTTTTCTGTGAGGGTAAAAGTAAAGTTTTCTGAATGAGTACTTCCTCCAACTTCAAAAGTAGCTTGCACATAAGCAATGAGGGAATCTCCTTCATTTTTAAGATAGATATAGTCGATAGTTTTAAATTTTGTATTAGATACGACAGTAATATCTGGTGCAATTAAATTTAAATTATCTTGATTGCTGGTATAATTTGTAAAGAAAATAGTAAGAAATTTCTCTACCTTCTTATGTTCGGAGTCAGAGAATTGATCTGTCGCAGATAATTTGAGTTTTTCTTCTTCGTTAAACTGTCCAGCTTGATAAGATGTTAGAGCAGAGAACCATGGTAGTCCAGAAATAAAGAATTTCCCATCTTTTCTTCCAAAAGGTATATTGAAACCTGTTTGGTATTCTTTGGCATTCTCATTATTAATCTTTTCTTTGTATTTAATCTTATATCTGGCAATATTATCCTCTACAATCAGTAATTGAGATGAGATAAGTTCACTTGGATTTCGAATTTGACCTTGTGATTTGATATCAGGAACAAAGTTGTAGAAGTTTTCTAATCGCTTAACTTGATCTTGTTGCTTATTGGTATCTTGAGAGAGAGTAAAATAAGCATAAACATAGTCATTCAGATAGTATTGAAGTTGATAGTTGTATTGATCGGGCTCCGCTTTAGTTTGATTTGAAGTGGTGTCTATGTTTTTAAGACTTTCTTGTAGAGAAGTGACTTGATTTGAAAGAGTAATAGCTCGGAAAGAACCCATTAGACCAATAAAAAGGAGGAAAAAAATTCCTCCAATCATAGCTATGTTTACAGTCTTTTTATTTACAATTTTTAATTTTGGTGGTTTTCCTTTCTTCTCTTTCTTTTCAAAATTTGAGAGATAATCTCTAATTTTTAGTAGGTAGTTCTTTGATTTATTCATAGACACTCCTTTTAAATATTAGCTAATTCAATAAATTTTGAACCTTTTGCATAAAGCCGTTTATTGGCTTTTTCAATCTCCCCGTTGATGAAGTAGTATCCTCGCAATTCATTTTGTAGTTGTTCTACTAGATCTTGTTTTAGTTCTTTAACTTCTTCTTTTTTGAGGAGAGCATTTAACTCACCAGCTTTTGTCCAAGCCTGATTGTGGTCCTTTTTCTTGAGCAATTCCCCAAATTCATAGGAAAGTTGACAGACTTTCTTTTCAAATTGTGTTTTTGTAGCCATAATTATTTCCTTTCTAAATGTTTCTTGATTGACTTTAATAGTTTTTTGAATATAGGTTATGAGAGAAGGGCGCATGTTTAAGTTGAAATTAATTAACTCACCATCTATTGTGAATAGCGCATGGTCGTATGTATAAAATCCTTTTGAGTTAGGAGATTCTTCTCTAGATTTTGCGGCACATTCATAGTAATAATCTTTTCCTTTTCGTAAAAGAATATAGAATGTCCAAAATTCTTGATCAGGTAATAGAAAAAAATCTTCTCTATATATTTTCTTAAACATTAGTTTTCTAATAGGTCTTCGTAACCTAATGCTTGGTAGATAAAGTCAGAGTCAAACCAGAGCCAGTCATTAATTTGTACTTCGGTTGGTATGTCTCCACAAAAAATTTCTTCACAGATAGTGGTTAAGTCATCCATTCCTCCTCGTTCTCGAACGGTGTTTAATGTATTTAGTGCACCAGACCAGGCTTTAAAGCCTTCAAGTGAGCTTAATTCTACTTTATATTCCATGGATAATTCCTTTCTATGTTTCGTATTGTTTATTAGCTTTAATAAGATTTAGCATTGCATTCCCTCGGTCTGTGATTTCTCCGCTATTTTGAATCATTTTCATGTATTCCGTCTGCATGATTTTATCCGCTTCATTCACGAGCGCTAAGGAGTTCGATACCTGATGGGTTAGCCAGCGAATAGTACGCTCAAAACTGTAAGGTTGTGGACTTGTTGATAGTTTTAAAGGTTCAACACCTCCAAAAAGTGTTTGCCATTTTTCGTCTGGTTTATAAGCTCCGAATTGATTAGTGCCATTATAGACTTGAATTTCTTTATTAACGACACCACGGGCAATTTCCCCAAGATCCACTCCATTGACATATTCCTCGATTGTACCTTGCGCTTTTTGGTCGGAAAAGCGAATTTCATAGCGATTCCAGATACCAAAAATCTCCAAGGATTCTTCCAAGGAGATGTTTTCCTGTTGAGCAAGTTCGTAGCGTTTTTCATAGAAGTTGAAGTAGAGTTGACTTTGACAGGAACCAAAATAAATAGATAGTCCGTGATTTGCTTCCATGTCGTCATTATTTGTAAAAGAACCTCCACCAGTCACATTCCATTTTTTAAGTGACTTTAGGACGATTTCTTTTGCGTATAGACGTTTTATTAACTCAGGGAGATGTATTTGTTCATCCTCTTTACCGAACCCCTTGTAGAGCTCGTCTAGGGCGATATCTAGTCGTTTAATGCGGCAATCCTCATAAGCATAAAGAAGATTTTGAAAGAATGTCTGCCAGGTTACTCCTTTATGTTCTAAAAGAACTTCCATCTCACGGCAACCTTGACCAGATAATTGAAGGCAAGCTTGAAAATCCTTTGTTTCGGTTTTATCAAAGAAATCAAAGATCCAAATATTTCCTCGTTGCCAGAGATGAGTGTAATTCATGAGCCGTGTTTCTTGTTCTGTGAATTCAGTGAGATGACAATAGAGAAAGTTTTTACAAAAGCTTTCTAGATCTCGTAGGGATGGGAATGAAATTCTTACATAGTCAATTCTAGCACGCAGACTTTTTTCTTCATATTCTTTATGAAATCCCAATTTTTCTTTAAGATTTCGGAACTTTTCGATAGTTAAACCTCGTTCTCCGGATTCATATGAACGGTAGGTTCTGGTTGGAAGATCAATAGCTTCTGCAAACTGTTTTTGACTCATCCCAGTTTCTTGACGAAATTTTTTAAGATTGAATGGGCTGATTTTATCCATTCATGAGTATACCTCCTTTTTTAGAGTGACACACTTTTTTGACGAAAGTTACACACTTCTTGAAATCTGTAAACTCAACTCCCATAAGGAATGAAGAGGGGTGGATATGGCATTTTTGCCAAATGTAACCCCCCTGTTAGAAACCGGGGGTTGAAATTTCATCATGAACTAGGAACTTCGGTCTACGGTCTGCGCCTGACCTGTGGTCAGGCTTGCCCTTGCCCTTGTTCTAGTCCATGATGACTAATAATCGTTTCAACAGCTTTTGGATAGGATTTGCGTCCGTCCTCATCAAATTGTGAGAGTATTTCAAGAAGGAGTTTTTCTTGAAAAGGTTCTACTAAAATAGCAGAATCGGAACGTTCAAAAGTCATTCCTTCTTCCTCTAATAGATAGATTATTTTCCGTAGTGTTGTCATTTTTAAATTTTGCTCATCAGAAAAGTCTTTAAGGGTACGTCTAGCAGTTTTAAGTTCCATATCAGACTCCTGAGTCTCTTTTTTAGTTTGAGTTTGTGATGGAATTTTTTTAAAGACAGAGAATTCTTCTCCTTCAAATTCGATAATTGGTATTTGCGAGTAAGCTTCATAGAAGGAGAATCCTTCATCAAGCGGAACATAAGGTGAGAAAAATTCGCCCGCTAAATCACCGTTGTTAGCAATATAGCCCCTACCTTTGACACGGATTCCGTTGATTTCATCAAGCTTTTTAAACTCTTTTGATTTATTTGCATCTCCAAACATCATGTCATATCCTGTTGATTCTAAATGACCGACGGAGAGACGCTTCATAAAGTTATCTCTAAGAGCTGTTTTGATAAACTCACCATCAGGCCGTTGCATTGCAAAAATGATGAATACGCCAGCTTGACGGCCCTCTAGGACGAGTTGAGATAGGTATTCCATGAGTTCAGCTTGTTGGCTATAATCACGGTCTATTTTTGCCATGAGAGCTGCCCACTCGTCTACCAGAATGAACTTTGGTTTCATATCATAGTGCTTAAAGTTCTTACCAGCTTGAAATTTATGGGAAGAAGACATCAGTTTATAGCGTTTTTCCATAAACTCTACATTTTCTTTAAAACAGTTAATGATATCCTCTTTATTAGTATAGATTCGGTTATGAAAGACTGGTATCTTTTTTAAACCAGCTAGATCAGAATTTTTTGGATCACAAATATCAATAAATCCAATTTTAGCGAGTGCATAAATGATAGTCATGAGGACAACAGTCTTCCCTCCACCAGTTCCACCGCCAATGAGAAGATGAGGCTCTTCGATAAAGTCCCAAGTCACATCTTTCATGAGTTGTAGTTTTGAACCTTTGACTATAACGTTATCAATAGAAATACGACTATCAATACGATTGATGGCAATTTCATATTTGATAAAGCGTTTATCGAAAGTCTTATTTCGAAAATCTCCATTAAACATTACTTCAAGAGTGGAACCAAGGTTTAAGAAACGATCTTGAAATTTATTCCCTTCTAAAATGAAGCTAATTTCAATTTTATATGGTGATTGTTTTAGATATACTTGGGGAAGTTCAATCTTTTCACTAATCTTATTTTCTCGTTTAATTTTTTTTGATAGGTAGAGATTATTCTCCAATAAAAAACGAGATAAAATACGTAAGGTATTCATTTTTTGAAAGAAGAGCAATTTCTCGTAACAAAGCTGATTAATGAACCAAGCAAGAATAGAAGAACTAAAGAATACAGCGCCTATAAAATAAGCTTGTGGTAGGGGATGAATTTTTAATTCTTCTAGATGAATGTAAGTATAAATGCCAATAGCAAATAAAAAAGGAAACCACAGAATTAACCAAGTGATTCCCTTAATTTTTCGGTGAATGATTCGAACTCTTTGTCCTCGATAGGTAAAGAGTCTCATAATGTCTTACCTCCTAGTCTTGCTTTTTATGTTCTACAGATTTATTTTCCTTGGATGGTGTACCTCCTGTTTTCTTCTTGATTTTAGAAGCAAATAATTTGAAGATATCATTTCGATTTACGTGAGTATGCGTAATGACAATAACTTCTAGTTCAATTTCTTCACGATATTTTAGGCCAAGATCTTCAATTTCAGATTCGGACATATCTGCAATAGTAAAGAAAAGTGTCTGATGTTGTTCAGAAGAATGAATCGCAACAACAATACCGCGAACTTCTCCAGTATTAATTTGAGCAAATGAACCGTCAGGGTTTCTTTGGGTGCGATCTTCTTCAAAGATAATATCAGGTCCTTCAATCCCCCGGAAAGTCAATTTACCTAGAACTTGAGGAACGTCTAATCCATCAGTGATAACGCGATAAGTTTTGTCAGAAATTTGTAGTTTTTCTCCGTAGTTTAATCCAATTTTAGCCATTTAATTTACTCCTTTATTTAATTATTTTTTCAGTACTAGTTTTTCAGCAAATACATTGAGTGCAGGTGCAACAGAATTTCCATTCAGAGAAGTATCTGATAGGAAGATAGGGTTAATCACTTCTACAAGAGCATCTTCTGGGAAAACTGTGGTAGAAGCAGGTGTGATAACATGGAAAGAACCATGTGTTTCACTGTTTAGAATATGACGTTGATATTTGCCTTCTTTTCCAAAGACAAAACGTGGAGCATTCCCCAATTTCTCATAGTAAGCTGGGCCGATAAATTCTGGTTTCATTTTTAGTGTTTCTGGGATCATAAGTATTTTCCTTTCTGATAGTAAAATAAAAAGAGTTAGGCTAATTGCTTTACTCTTGAATAATAATGAATTGAAAGTTTACGTTTAAACATTCTAGTATAAAATTGTACTTCACTCTGAGGGAAGCCAGTAGTTATTGATTTTTTAGCTATTGTATTTAAATCACTGAGAGTTTGAGAATAAAGTTGAGCTTGTAACTTCTCTGATGACCGGAACATTCCATACGTGAAGATGTAATTATTATAAAGTCTTTTACATTGTAATGCGAAAAAAGTTTGTCATAGTTTTCTCCTTTATTGTGAAATTAAAAAAAGCTACCAAGAAATTAGGGATGACTTAGTAGCTTGAGAGTTAGTCTATCTAATAAGGATAGACAGCAGTAAAGAAAAGTAATTTGGTTGGAAAGAATCCTCTTTCCACGGTGGCAACGTTTAGCAAGGTGCTTTGCGTAAATTACCATCGCTTTCCCGGCCAATCTCAAAAGGTAGTCATTATCATACCCCATGGATTCTCTTACGCCCTTTGGCGAAGCCAGTTCACTTTACTATACGGAAAAGTGCGAAAGTCCGAAATGCGTGGAAGCCCACAAAAATGTTTTATATCTTCACTTCAACCATAAGAGACTTGACTTTTCTTTCCAAAACATTTACAATAAAGGTACGAAGTTTAGTGTTTGTTTGGCAGTCAGTCTTCTGGTTGTCAGACGCACTTTTTATTTAATTGTCAATGAACGAAACCTTCTAAAATAAGGTTCTTATTTTTAGAAGAGATATACTCTATCGAATATATTTCTATTATATACTCAAGTGAGTATATTTTCAAGCGTTTTTTGAAAAATTTTTAATTTTTGAGGATAGTAAAATGGGATTTCCAGAGCGATTAAAAGAACTACGCTTAAAAAAAGGATTAACACAAAAAGAAATTGCAGAAGAATTTGGGATCAAGCAGCCTAATTATCAGCAATGGGAAAGTGGGAAAAGAAGACCATCGTCAGAGACCCTAGAGAAGTTTGCTAACTTCTTTGGAGTTACTATGGACTATCTTTCAGGTAATGAAGAAGAATTGGAAAATATTGAATTGCTTTTTCGTATGAATTCAAAAGGATTGACTGATGAGGAAAAAGAAATTTTTAAGAGAGAGTTGATTGAGTTTATGGAAGAAAGAAAAAAAGCATTCGATAAAAAATAAATTAAATTAGATTTTAGAAGGTAAGTGAAATTTATGGTAGAAAGTGATTACACCAGATTAGTAACAAAGTTGATTAATGATGATTATAAATCTGATGAAATTGAAAGACTTAATAATGTTATAAAATCTTGGGAAATTCAACTTAAAAATGAGTCTTTTCCAATTTTTAAATTTATAATAGAACAATTTAGATTCTACTCAGAAAAAAAATCTATTAGTACAATAAAATCAATTAATAATGGAGTTCCATTTTTGGGAGATCCTTATGCAGTCTATGTTCCCTTTAGAACAGAAGACCGCAGTCAAAGTTCTATTCATTTATTTTCAGTATTGAATCTTGGTTTACCATTGAATTCTAATAATACAGAAATGGAGAAAACATCTTCTGTTTTAAAAGAATATTCAGAAACAAGATTATTATACCGCGATTTACATAAAGAAAATAGGAGTAATACTTCTGAGTCTAGAATTTTATCAAAAATCGAAGAGTTAGACGATAAAATTTTAGAGACCAAAACTATGATTGAGGGACTAGAGGTAGAAAAAAAAGAAATCGATGAGTTATTCAAAGCTCCTGAATATATTACAGGTATACAATTTAAAAACGAGAGAATAAAGAAGCAACTAATAGAAGAAAAAAAGAAATTAAAAAAATTAGAAGGTCAAAAAAATACTATATTCAATGAATTCGAACGAAAGTACAGATTACGATTAAATGTGGACAAAATAATTATATTTGATGATTTTTTATGTTCGGGGGAATCTATTAACACTTTTATAATCGAAAATGAAAGTCATATAAAAGCTTTACAAACGACAGGAATTGATATTTATTTTGTTGTCTTGGAGACTACAAAGGACGGACTAGATAAAATTCAAAAATTGTTAGTTGAACGTAAGATCACAAATATCACATTACTTCAAGGTGAAGTTTCATTAGATATCACGGAATTGATTAAACAATCCTTTAAGATTGATTTGTTTTATCAAGAACAAGAGAGGATTACAAGAGAATTTAATCTCGGGGAAAAGAAGTATTTCCCAGATACAGCAATTGCTTGTTTTAGTACTTCTCCTAACACAAATTATCTCTTTTTGAATAAAAAAGGAGAAAATAGTGAGGGAGTAGCATGGTTACCTTTATTTGAGAGAGAATTAAAAGTACCGCCGAGCATTGATAAGGATAAAATTAAAAGGTGGATTGATAATGTCTGAAATTAGAAAAAATCGCAAAATATTACTGGCCTTATTACTGATAAAAGAGTATTCATTATCTGATACTTTAAAGACATTATCTGATGTATTCACTATGTCTTATCAACAAGTAGTATATTTTATTGAAAAGTTGAAGAATTTGGAGTTGATAACATATAATTATAGCAATCAAGAAATGATTATTACTAAATTAGGTTTGGAATATCTATCAGAGAATAACCTTAGTGATTTCAAAATAACAGAAAATTTGAATGATTTTCCGAAAATTGATGAAGAATTTTACTACAAATATTTAAAGAAAGAAAGAAATATGATATAATTAGACAAGCGACTAGATATTTTAGCAAGTGCTATTATAAGGGAATGTCTATTTATTTCAACCAACTAAATAACTTCATTGTTCAGTTGGTTCAAATAAAACTCACCTTATATAAGTAATCTTATATAAGATTCCTTTTATTTGAACAGTAGTCGCTTTTTGTGTATAAAAAAATGGAACTAAAACTAAAACCAAAAGAAAATATTGCTATGTTTCTTGATGAAGAACATATTATTGGAACATTTGGAATTGAATTGCCGATTGAGAAATTTATAGAACAGAACACAACTGTTTATAATATAAGGAAGCATGATCAGACAAAACGTGAAATTACTGCTCCTACATATCATCTGAAAATTATTCAGAAGTGGATTCTAGATAATATTTTATCTAAAGTTGATATTTCAGATAGTGTCCACTCTTTTGTAAAAAACAAATCTATTTTAACAAATGTAAAAGCGCATATACATTCATCCGATAGTTGGATATTGAGAATTGACGTTAAGAATTTTTTTAACTCAATAAAGATTGATAAAATAAAAAGTATATTTATTGAATTGGGATATGAGATAGAAGTTGCCGATATTTTATCACAACTTTGCACAAAAGATTCTTTTTTATGTCAAGGGTTTCCCACTAGCCCAACCTTGGCTAATATCTATATGACTGACTTTGATGAAAATTTGTATAAATTTCTTGGTGAAATTAATGATGATTTTCAACTAGTCTATACAAGGTATGCTGATGATATTATTATTTCTGGATTAAAATTGGAAGGATACAGAAAAGCTATCAACTCTATAAAGAAATATGTAATTGAATTATTAAGTGAAAAAGAATTAAACATTAATAGTCGGAAGACGAAAGTTCAAATTAAATCTAGAAAGAAAATTACGGGACTGTACATTGAGGGGAGTCAAGTAAAAATTTCCAATCAATACATAAAAAAAATAAAAAGTGAGATATATTATTGTAAAAAATATGGAGTTTATAACCATTTAAAATATCAAAATAAGGCAGATATTGCTAATTTCAAAGGTTACATGTATGGCAAGGTTGGTTTTTTAAAAATGATCAATTCGGATTTAGGTACTACTTTGCAGAATGAACTTAATAATTTAGAATGGTAGAAATTTGGATATATTAATTACTTTTTCCTTTCCTTTTTTGCTACACTTCATTTTCGATACGACAAATAGGTATAATTTATGATCTTTTACATTGTCTGTTTCTTCTTTTTATACTTATATAAAAAATAGAACTCAATTAGTAGCAACTAGTAAAAAGACTAAAGAAACTATTAGTATACTTATATATCTGTTTTGTTGCTAGTGGTCATATAAATTTAGTTGAATAATTTTCCAGTGGACAATTATTCACTTTTTTTAT
This sequence comes from uncultured Streptococcus sp., assembly GCA_963524795.1. Lineage (GTDB taxonomy): Bacteria > Bacillota > Bacilli > Lactobacillales > Streptococcaceae > Streptococcus. The sequence goes on along the minus strand of CAURIB010000002.1, from coordinate 24,014 downwards.
ATAATCAACTCAACCTATTTGGTTTAGTTTTGTTTTATATTGTACGATTTTAAAAAGGAGGTACTGTTAGTTGAATGATTTGTATTCACGAGTAAATGAAATTACAAAACAAGTTCTTTATCCCTTTATGAAAGAGGAAGAAATTTCAACACTGAACTACCACTTTCGCTATTATTTTGAACATTGCATCCATAAGAATCACATTCAAGTTATCAGTCATCATTTTTCAAATCACAAGATCGAAGGATTGACGATTATTGACGAACTAGGAACGAGTTTTTCATACGAGCAAGATAATCCTGTAACCAAGCGCAATTTCACCTTGTGTCATGAGTTGGGACATTTTATTTTAAAGCATGAAGGCACTTATTTTACAGAATCAGTGGATAATCAGGAATCCGCATTAGAGCGAGAAGCCAATATCTTTTCAGCTATTATACTTATGCCGGATATTGTTCTGTTGTCTAAAATTTATTATTCCTGTGATACCTTTCAAAAAATCAAAGAGGATTTAGAAGTTTCAAAACAGGCACTTTATTTTCGTTTAATTGACTTGTTAAGGTTTTATGAAGTAGATACTGAGTTAGCTATTAAGCAAGCGGTAGAAGAATATCTAGATGGTCAGAATGCTTCTATTCATCACTATTTTCATCAAGTAAAAGAAGTTTTGATTTCAGAATTTAATAAATACCAACCGCCTCTTTTATTAAGTTTAAAAAAGAAAATGAAACAATCAAATTTTGTGACTAGTCAAGAATTACCAGAATTACTTGATCAAAGCAGATGGAATGAAATCAGGAATATAGATCATCTTAAAGTGTGGCTTCTTTACAACAAAGGGAAATCCTTAGCTTATGTGTGGGATAGTGAAAAGTTATCTGAAACAGAAGCAAGGAGAAAGGCAAATTTAGAGCTATTAGTTATGTGAGGTGAATCATGTATAAACTAGAAAAATAAAAGCTCGTGGGAAAGAGCTAAAACTAACATAAAAAGATATTGCAGATAAATTATTTCTCAGAAGACTAAATCCGATTTGAGGAATACTTCCAGAAGTGATGCTCCTCTAACATTTTTAATCAATGATATCCTAAGTCATATGGTAATGAATTAGAAGAACTATTTCAAATTAAATGAAGAACATACCTAAGATGGACTATATCATTATTTTTACTTAAAAAGAGAAAAATAAGTTTCACAGGAAATTTGCTTGGTTATTTAGAAGTTAATTCGGAAAATAATGTATAATAGTATTAATTGAAATGTTATGAGGTACAAAAAATGAGTTTATTTGGAAAATATAAAGAAGAATTTGATAAAAAATATGGAACATCAGAAACTTTTGTAGCATTCTTGCCAGAACATTTAAAATATAATAAAGTTGTTGAATTGAGAAAAAAAAATGGAAGTAGTAATGAACAGTATTATAAGTGGCAGTTTTTATATTCCATTGTTAATTCAGGAATGTATGCAAGAGATTTTATCGGGACTGAAGTTCAGTTTCCAAAAGGCAACAAAGACTCAGCACCTATCAAATTAGATGCAGCTATCTTTGATGATATTGAATGGTTTGGTCATTATCAGAAATATTGGCAGAATAACGATTTAGATAGTCTAGAATGGCTTAAACAGCATTTATTAGTTGCTTTAGAATTTAAAAAAGAGGATGCTAAAAATGTAGCTGAAGTTTGGGATAAACAACTTAAATCTTACATGAATGAAAGCAGAAAAGATCCTTGTTTTGGTGTTCTTTATGATACAGAAAGACTTTTTTTATTTAAGAAAGAAGGAAAATCATTTGTAAGATATAGTGATGAATATAATGTTAAAGGATTAGCAAGTAAAACTTCAGAGTTATCTTTACTTGTGCCGGATCCATATGTCAACCTTCCTGATTTTAATACTTTGATATCAAAAGGGCATAGTAAAAAAATTGATATAACTAGACAAAAAATCAAAGATTTAGAAGTAATCTCGGGTATCCAATCAATTCAAATAAATAATTCGATGAGTAGTATTTTAAAAATGATGGATAGAGTGGGGTTGGTAAATCAGAAAGGGTTTGAAATATTAATACAAATCTTAACTCTAAAAATATTTGATGAAAAGGCAAATGAGAAGAATTCCAAAGAATTCTTGGACTTTTATGTAACCACAAGTGAGGCAGATTATAAGTCTCTATCTGATTCTGGTATTCAAAATTTTATTAAAAGAATTTCTTCTTTAAAGGAAAAAGCAGAAGGACAATACTATAGGATTCTTAAAGATAACGCTATAGATTTTAAGGAAGAGTCCCATGTAAAAGTTTTGATAGAAATTGTACGTCAATTTCAAAATTATACCTTTATTAAATCTCATAAAACGGACCTATACCAATTAGTCTTTTATCAGTTTGCTGCTCCATTTGCAAAGGAGCAGAATGCACAATTTGTGACACCACTACCACTCATTGATTTTTTAGTAAAAATAGTGAATCCTAGAAAAGATGAGTCAGTGATTGATCCCACTGTAGGTATTGCAGACTTTCTATCAGTGTCTTATGTAAATTCTAATAGTAAGCTTGATGATAATAATATTTTTGGAATGGATATTGATGAGCAAATGGTAATGTTAGCAACACTGAATATGTTGTTAAATGGAGATGGCAATGCTAAAATTGTCGCAAAATCTGGGAATGGATCTCTATTATCAAAGTTTGATGTTTCAGGAAATATTATAGATTTAGTTCCTTCAATGAATAAGGATGGAAATTGGGATGACCGCCCAGATAATACAAAATTAAAGAAGTTTGATGTTGTTTTGACTAATCCTCCATTTGGTGATAACAGAGCTTTTAAACCAACTGATAAAAAAGAAGTGGAAATGTTAGAATGTTATGAAATGTGGAATTTATACAGTACAGACAATAAAGGAAAGAAAAAAGCAACTTCAAAAATTGATTTAGGCGTTCTATTTTTAGAAAATGCCTACAGAATATTAGCCGAACAAGGCAGGATGGGTATTGTACTCTCAAATTCGATTGCAAGTATTGATACACATAGGTTAGCTAGAGAGTGGCTTATGAAAAAGATGAGAATCGTAGCAATTTTTGATTTACCAGCGAATGTATTTGCTGAAACAGGAGTGAATACAACCATTATTGTAGCTTATAAGCCGACAGAAGATAGATTAGAACAATTGAAAAATCAAGATTATCAGGTGTTTTTTAAACCGATAAAAAAAGTTGGGTATGAGGTTGTTACTTCCAATAGAGTAAAGCGTTTTTCACAAACTTATAAAATAAATCCTGAAACATTTGAGGTGGAAATTGATAATGAAGGTAATGCAATTATAGATGAAGATTTCACATCAACAATTTTAGAGTTTAAAGAATGGTGTTTAAGCCAAGAAAAAGATCTACAAGATATTTTCGTAAAGGAAAAGTAAAATGCAGAAAAGATATACGATTACTCCTGAGTTTATAAAATTCTCTGATATCAATAAAGACGACTTTATCCTTTCGTCATCACTATACGAAAAAGTTAATTTTAAAAATACAAATGGTATTCTTCTTAAGGAGTTATTATCATGTTCTTTAAGTAATGAATTTAAAGGTAGTGATGTTGGATCAGACAACTACGTAGATCAATCTCCATACACTTTTTTAAGAACGAAAGCTCTTCAAGATTTTAACTATTTACCTGATTTTAATAAAGAATCGTTATTGAGAATTAAACCATCGAGTTTTAAAGAAATGAATTTAAAAAAAGATGATTTAATTTTGTCAAAAGATAGTAATATAGGTGAAATTGTCATTTTAGATGATGATTATCCCAAAATGATGATGTCGGGTGCCTTATATAAACTTCCCATTAAGAAAGATAAATACTATATTTTTGCATTTATTAAACATTCTGCTTTTAGAGAGCAGTTAGATTTACTGGTTCCGAAGGGTGCTACCATTAGACATGCTAAAACTTTGTTTTTAGAATGTGCTATTATTTTTCCCACTAATAATAGAGAGAAAACCATTAATTATGTAGAGACACTCGTTAAGTCTGTTATCAAAAAGGAAAAACTGATAAAATTGAGACATGATAAGATTTTGAATAGCATAGCGAATGAAATTGCTTGCAATCAAAAAGATGAGATCTTTAATTTTGAACAACCAACTATTAGTGAATTAATAAAGAAAAATAGATTAGACACGAATTTATATGGACAATATTTTAAAGAAATAAATTTCAAAATAAAAAATTATAAGAATGGATACTCAACTCTTAAAGAATTAGGGTATGAGCTATCAAGAGGACAAAATTTACAAGTATCAAATATTGGACGAAGTATCTATTCAAAGAAATATAGAGCAAACTTTTATGAATTGATGTTACCAAAATTCTTGTCAAAGTAAGGGACAGTAAATAAAGTGGAATATTTAGGTAATTCAAATAAACTGAAAATACTTAGAAAGGGTGAGTTGATTTTTGGTGCTGAAGGATTTGAAAAAGGGAGATCAATAGTAGTAATCGATGAAAAAGATAAGGTAATTACTAATATCCATGGTATAACTATCCGTAAAAAGGGAAACCAAAATTTACAACAAGCAATTTTTATAAAATGTTTTCTTGATTACTTAAGAAGTAAGAGCGTAATTGATTTATTTGCAGTAGGCGGTAATGGGGGAAGTTTAGCTCAAAAATATTGGAATGAAATTTATTTCCCAAATGTAAGTGAGTCTGTACAAAGTGAAATAAGTAACTTGTACTATAATCCAGAAGCCAATTATAGTAATGAATTTGATATGGACACATTTTGTCAAATAGATGAAGAATTTAATTCAAAAGCTGGTATTTATGAGCTAGATAAATCAATTAAGTTGATGAAAAATAAAATAGATGAGGTTATTGATGCAATTGTTCAAGATGATGACCCTCAATTAACATTTGATTTTTTGAAAACAATTTAATTGCATATAGATATAAGAAATATTCTATAGAACTAGCAGCTTTCTCATTTATTCCATTTTAAAATTCATTCAATGATTTGAGATAAAAATCGGCTCATAATTTCTTTATGTTAGAATAATCAATTTTAAAATCAGTTGAAATAAAACCATTTCAAATTCGGTGTTACAAAAATATAGATTTAGAACTAAATATAATGCGATATACTCTCGAATCATTCCCTCCCTATCCAAATTCGGATAGGGTTTTTCATCGTTTAAAACTCGTTTTAGTATCTTGATACTTTCCTTTATATGGTGAAGTTTGATATTTCTTCTACGAACATCAGTTTTTTTCTTCAGAATCAAAATCTTTTTCTAAAACTTTTTTTGAATACAATAATATTCCTCATCTAAGGAGGTACCGGATCAGCTAGAACAGGCAACTAGTAGAAGTGTGGTGAATGATATAAATAATAGTACAAGTACTCTCTTCATTAGAATAGCTTCTTTACCTATTATTTTTAAGCAAGATTATAAATTTAAAACAGGTCATGCTAACATTTATTATATTTCTTTCAGGAAAATACTTATTTTTCGGAAAGTTGATTTATAGTTTCTTTTAAATATAAAATTAAAAAGATGTGCAGATTGTAATTAACTTGTGCATTTTTTTTGTTTAAGGTGAATTCAAAGTATCCTAATATACCATATAGCTGAGAAATAAATCAAAATAGGGAAAAGAAGATATTGACAGAATTCCAGGGTTTGGTATAACAGTCAACTAGATAGTTACAATGATCAACAGGAGATATTCCTGAAGGTGTAATGTAAGATATTAGTGAAAAGATCGGAGAACATACATGGAATATAGTAAACTAGGCTGGAAAGAAGTTAGTAAGTTTGAGGAAATAAAAGGTTATGGACAACATATTTGGCGACATCATGAGAAATATTTTTTTGTTACAGATGAAGGGGGAATAGTTGAACAGAGGGTAGTCTATGAATTACCATATAGAACTATTTCAATCACCCTACTAAGTTTTTCTGAGTTACTTGAAAAGTCTAACTTAATTTGACAATTTAGGCAATAAAGAAATCCTAGACAAGCTTTTGAGCTATTTAGAAGACTTGAAATACCACTATAATCTCTATCAGCTCTTGCTTTTTCACTTTCAGAATAAGGAACCAGAGAAATTTTTTGGACTCATTGAAGACAATATAAAGAAGGTTCATTCTCTTTTTCAGACTGTCTTTAAAACATTTCTAAAGGACAAAAGGAAAATCATCAATGCCCTTCAGTTATCCTATTCCAACGCAAAATTGGAAGCGACTAATAATCTCATCAAACATATCAAACGCAATGCCTTTGGTTTTCGGAACTTTGAAAACTTCAAGAAGCGAATTTTCATCGCTCTGAATATCAAAAAAGAAAGGACGAAATTTGTCCTTTCTCGAGCTTAGCTTTTCTTCAACCCACTACAGTTGACAAAGAGCCGTAGATTTTAGGTATTTACCTTGTCTACTTAAGAGGTATCATATCATCGAGATAAAGGTGATTTGTTTGTTCCTAAGAATTAGGTTTTAGGTTTGACTTGTGGCAACTTCTGGAAACAGCTTATCTAGGATTTTTGGAGTGATAGCTTGTCCAGGACCTTCGGCACAGTAGGTGTGCATATACATCGAAGGGTTAAAGTTGAGTTCGATACAAGTGCAATGAGGATTTTCCTTGCTGGCAGGCTGAGTTTTATCTGGAATGATGAGGTCAACCCCACAAGCCCAGGCGCCCATGCTAGTTGCCATGGCTGCGGCCAATTCTTGGTAAGAGGAATCCATTGTCTCGGTGACATCAATAGAGTCACCGCCTGTAGAGATGTTGGAGTTACGACGCAGATTGACCTTTTTTCCTTCTGGGAGAATATCATCAGGTGCATAACCTTGCTGAGTCAACATCAATTGTTCGATATCTCCTAGCTTAATGATTTCCAGAGGTGAGCGGTGGTCACGGCCTCGCAATGGATTGGCATTTTTCTGAGCGACTAATTCACGAATGGTGTGTTTGCCATCACCGACAACATTAGCAGCGACACGAAGGAGGACAGCCTCACAACGCCCGTCCAGAATGAAGAAACGGTATTCGGTTCCTGGGATAAATTCTTCAACAAGAACAGCTGTATCTTCTGCAAAGGCAATCTCGAGAGCTTTCTTATAGTTATCAAGGCTGGCAGGCTCTTGGAAAATGGAAATGCCCAGACCGAAGTTGGTTGATTTTGGTTTAACCACAATTTGCTTGCCCTTGATAAGAGGATAGTAGGCTAGACCTTGTTCTAGACTGGTAAATTCGTCGCCGGCAGGGACAGGGAAGCCAGCATCAGCCAGGATTTTTTTGGTCACGGTTTTATTAGCCATGGCAAGAGGAACTACATAGTTGTCTTTTGAGGTCATGTTACCATTTTTGACGTACTCAACATGATCTTTATGCCAGAGTTTAAGGAATTGATCCTGCTCATCTAGGATTTCAAAATGAAGCCCTTTTTGAATGGCATCAAAGAGCAGCATCTGGGTAGAAAGTTCCATCTCCTCATAACCCTTAAGGGCATAGTGGGCAGTCCAGTCGTAATCATGATAGGCAAGCGCCTTGTCAAGGGCAAAGTCAGAAAGGGACTTGTCTTTGATATGAGGAAGAAGTTGAGCAGCTAGTGTCTGACTGGAATCTGCAAAGGCATCTTTAACTTGTTTGACCAGACCTTGATGATAGTCACCAAGCCCAAAATGTTGCACCAGTTGGTCTAGAGCTGTCGTAATGTTCTGAGTTTCAGCTTCAGAAGGTAGAGGTTCTAAAGGATGAGAGAGGGCAATTTTTTCATTCAGTGCGTGACCTTGAGCCAGAGCCTGATCAACATTTTCAGGGGCATCCAGCCAGAGGAAGGCTAGAAGGAGTAGGTGTACGGTATCCATGGTAGTTTGGCTAATACCGATACGCTCAAAGGGGTTGAGGTCGAAGTTACGGAATTCTAGGTAGGTGATTCCCTTGTCAAGGAAGGAGCGATTAACCTTTTGTCCACGGAAACGAACAGCCGAGTAAAATTCCTTTTCCGCAATCAAATCACCTTGTTCGATATAGTTTTCGATGGCAGAGACATAGTCTTCTAGGCTTGCAAAAGATACTTGTATTTCTTCCTTATTGACATAACCATGGTCGCTGTTTCGGAAGGAACGCACGAGTTCTGGCACTTCTTGGTCGAAGAAGCCTTGCTCAGCAACAGGTGCAGCACCAAAGAGATAGGTAATCACCCAACGATAGCGCAAATAGTTCTGAGCCAGCTTAAGATAGAGGGCGTTTTTGAAAGCAATTATATCAATCTGGTCACTTTCTTGGAATAGGGCTTCAACCAAATCTTTCCCTAGTTCCATATTATAGTGGATACCTGAGATAGCTTGTAGTTTAGTTCCGTATTTTTCGGCCAGGTAGTTACGATAATGGCGTTCAAATTCATTTTCCAGTTGGGCAACTTGGATTTCTTGGGCGTTGATACGAGGAGGCATGGACAAGGGCCAGAGAAGTTCATCTTTACTGATGGAACGTCCAGCTACATCGGTAATGGCTCCAAGAAATCGACGAGCCTCAGTGGTAGATTTAGCAACTGGTGTGATGAGTTCCATCTGAAACTCACAAAAATCTGTTTGAATATAAGGGTGGAAACTTCGAGCTCCTAGGCAGGAAGGGTGAGGCGTATGTGCTAATTTTCCCTGTCTATCGACACGAAGACTTTCGCGTTCAATTCCAAAGTTAGCTTGAAGGATAGGGCTAGTAGGCTCCAGCTTTTGAAGCAGTTGATTTATAGTCATAGAGTCACCTTTTCATCTAATGTTAGTGATAGTCTATTATAAATAGGAACAAAAAACAAATTTCTGCTACGTATGGCTATGATTTACCAACATTTAACGCAAGTTTGTGAAAAATGAGCAGGTTTTAGAGTTGTTTTTTTCTCTACCTATTTTTCTAAAACTGGGGAAAATCTGATATAATAAGCTTTGTAGGTGTATTATATTAATACTTACAGAACCGAACTATTCCCCTATTTAAGAAATATTGATTCAAATTTTATGAAATCAATCAGTAAATATCGTTCATAAAAACCTTGATATTACGCTATTTTTAGTCCAACTGAAACTCATACTTTCCAAACCAGGCTTGAAAAAAGCTCGTAAAGCATCACAATTTAGTAAACGTTAAAACTTATTTAAACTTATTGAAAGCATTTCGTATCAAAAATACGGGATGCTTTTTCTGTTCACCCCAAATTTTTGTAACTAGGTGATACTTGAAATTAATACAAATTTGGTTGTTTTTGATAAATCTAAGCAACACTACATGATGAAGTGAAAGGGGATGAATCTTTGATAGTATTCACTTATTGTGAAATATGATATATTTATTAATTAGATGGATGAATACTTCTAGAGTTAAATATAGTATAATAGGGACATACTTTTTGGTTTATTTTTGTTTGTAGTCGGATTATGAAAGAATATCCAATATTATGCGATAAGATAGAATGTTACAAAAAAGAAAGGGGATGCAATCCGATGAAGAAAGACAGATTAATTGTATTGACAGATGCTGTTCTAGCAATTATTATGACCATCTTGGTTTTAGAGTTAGAAAAACCAACAACACCAAGTCTTGAAGCTTTTTGGGATTTACGGCAAAATTTCTTTGCTTGTTTTCTTTCCTTTTTCTGGTTGGGATCGTTATGGATGGCACTAAACACATTATGGGAAAAGGTTGAGAAAATTTCCTCAGAAATTATTTGGTGGAATTTGTTTCTACTCTTGGAGCGGCAGGAGTTCTCTTTGGAGAATTTCATGCCATCCAAGATACCAGTCTGAATGATGTGGTGGACCGGATCTATATAAATGTCAAGGATTTACCGTTTCAGTCCTTGGGAGCTTTAGCTAATATCCTGTCTGATATTAAGAAGGGACTGATTCAAGACAGTCATATCTGGTCTTTCTTCCAGTCATTTTTCAAACAATATCAGTTGATAATCAGCTTAAATCAGATCTATCAGTTTGTCTATCTTTCTCTGATGGAGATCATGTCCTATCTTCACTTTGATTATTGGAAAAAAACGGCTCGGTCAGGAGCTAGTATGAATAAGGAGAACAAATGAAACGTTTAAAAATGTTATGGCATATTATGCAGGTTACGGGTTTTACTCGGTTTGCTCTGAGTTTTGTGACCTTTGTTTTTGGGTCAGGAGGCGTGCTTTTCCTAGTTGAACCTGCTATCACAAATTACGGAGACGGTCTTTGGTATGCTTTTGTGACTTCGACGACTGTCGGCTACGGGGATCTCCTAGCTGTGACCTTGATTGGAAGGATTACCAGTGTCTTCTTGACGATTTATGGGCTCATATTTTTTGGCTGTTTATCAGCTGTTATTTTTAATTATTATACCAATTTAAATAAGGAAAGAGGAGAGGACAAATGACTGCCAATTATTCAACACGGGAATACCGTGAGAAATTATACGATGACCTTCATGTTCGATTGAGAGATACAGCGATTTTGATGTGTGCAATTTTTATTGCCTCTATCGGACTAAATATGAATTCAACAGCTGTCATTATAGGAGCCATGTTGATTTCACCTCTCATGACACCGATTGTTGGACTGGGATTCGGTTTAGCTATTTTTGATACGCGTTTAATCAAGCAATCTCTAGAGGTTTTATTGACTCAAGTGTTGGTCAGTTTGCTTGTCTCGACTCTGTATTTCTGGATTTCTCCCTTGTCTTATGCAAGTAGCGAGTTGATTGCACGAACCTCTCCAACCATTTGGGATGTCCTCATTGCTATTGCTGGTGGGATTGCTGGTGTGATCGGTTCAAGGAAAAAAGAAGCAAACAATATCGTGCCAGGAGTAGCCATTGCTACAGCTCTGATGCCGCCTATCTGTACTGCTGGCTATGGTTTAGCTAATGGGAATGTACGATTTTTATTGGGGGCTCTCTATCTTTTCTTGATCAACTGTGTCTTTATCATGCTAGCCAACATTGTTGGAACAAGAATTTTGATGAGAAAATCTCCTTTAACTTCATTTAAAGAGCTGAGCATTAAAATGAGAATTGGCTTGATATCTTTGATTGTATTGTTGATTCTTCCAGCTAGCTATTCGGCAGTTACTCTGACAATAGAACAAGCGCGCAAAGAAGGGATCAAACAGTTTGTAGGAAAAGAGTTCGCCAATTATACGGTTATTAATCAAGTCTACAAGTCAAGTAACAATGAATTGGTCTTGACGGTTGTTGGAGATCCGATTTCAGAAGAAGAATTAGAAACACTCCACCAAAAACAAGCCTCTTACGGTATTCAATCTGTTCAATTGAAAGTGAATCAAGTTCAGAACTCGCCAACATTAGATAGTGAAGCGACCAAGGAATTTTATGAAAACATTGACAAGTATATTGATCAAAAACTCTCTGAAAAAGATTCACAAAACGATCTCGTAAAAGAAAATGAAGCAGACAAGGATTGAGGACAATGAACTGAATCGGTTTTTACGCCGTGTTTTTCTTGTATCTTCCTCTTTCTTACTTATAGCAGGTTGTTTTTGCTTGAATAAGAAATAAATTAGAAGTTCTATCATCTAAGAAAAATGATGAACAAAAAATCATTTAACTAATGGTGTGAACGTTTAGTGTTTATCAGCTCCATTCTCTGTAATTTTGGGGGTAAAATCCACACCATTCGGATAAAATTAGTTGAATTTGATTGGAAAAAAGCTTTTATAAAAGCGGAGAAAAGTCTTGATATTACGCTGTTTTTAGTCCAACTGAAATTCATACTTTCCAAACCAGGCTTGAAAAAGGCCCGTAAAGCGTCACAATTTAGTAAACGTTAAAACTTATTTACATTTATTAAAAGCATTTCGTATCAAAAATACGAGATGCTTTTTTTCTAGCTTAATTTTACAAATTGGATTTTGAAGGACACCATGGACCTATTTTCAAGTTGATAACGACTACAAATTTGTTCAGGAGACCATGAAGATTGTAATCGCTCTTTAATTTCCTACTTCAATTCACAGGAGTCTAACTCGATTTTCTTCCCTTCTGCTTCGCCAATTGTTCATTGTGTGTTTGTGCTGCTTGTGCAGAGTAAGTGTCATTACCACACTTAATTCTCTTGAGAAGGTTGATTTGTGAACGCCTAATTTTCTAGCTATTTGGCAGGGTTTGAGACCTAATTCTAGGTAAGTCTCTATCTTAATTCGCTCAATTATGGTAATATGATGGTAGCTTATAGATTTCTCCCGTGTTCTGTTTAGTGTGGTTACTTACAGTTTACACGAGATTGGGCTCTATGAGTTTTTTGTTGCACTATATTTTACCATTTATCAAATATAAAAAAGTAAGCTCAGAAAATCTCTGATCTTATTCTCATATCTCTCCAAACAACTTCCGTAAAATTTTCGGTGTGATACGTTGTCCTGGCCCTACGTAAGTATAGGCGTGCAGGTACATGGCAGGATTGAAGTTGAGTTCGATACAGGTGCAATTTGGTAGCTCCTTACTAGCAGGCTTGGTGTAGTCTGGGATAATCAAATCGACTCCACAGGCCCAAGCCCCCATAGCAGTCGCCATATCGGCAGCTAGTTGTTTGTAACTCTCGCCCATCTGGTCAGTCATGTCAATGGAGTCGCCTCCAGTTGAGATATTAGAATTACCACGCAGAAAGGTTTGGCTACCTTTAGGCAAGACTGTATCAGGTGTGTAACCCTGCTGTTCCAACATGAGTAATTCAATATCACCCAGATTGATGATTTCAAGAGGTGAGCGATGGTCGCGACCACGCAGAGGGTCTTGGTTTTTCTTTTCGACTAATTCTCGGATGCTTGAGCTTCCGTCGCCTACGACATTGGCCGCAACGCGGAGCACGACAGCCTCGCATTTTCCATCCAAGATAAAGAAACGGTACTCGGTCCCTGCCACAAACTCCTCGACTAGCACATGGCTATCTTCCGAAAAGGCGATGTCTAGGGCTTTTTCATAGCCAGAAAGGCTTGTTGACTCTTGGAAGATGGAAATGCCCAGACCGAAGTTGGTGGATTTGGGTTTGACAACAATAGCAGAGTTGGCTATTTGTCCGTAGTACCGTAAGGCATCGTCCTTGTTAGCAAATTCTGCTCCCGCAGGTACTGGAAAACCAGCCTTGTCCAAAATCTTTTTGGTCACAACCTTATTAGCCATGGCCAGTGGAATTACGTAGTTATCTTTGGATGTCATGTTGCTATTTTTAATGTACTCCACATGGTCACCATGCCAGAGTTTGAGAAATTGGTCTTCCTCATCTAAAATTTCTACGTTCAAGCCCAGCTGAATGGCGTCAAAGAGAATCATTTGGGTGGAGAGTTCCATGTTTTCATAGCCTTTGAGGGCATAAGGTGCTGTCCAAGCATAGTCATGAAAGGCTTGTCCTTGTTGTTGGCCAAATTTTTCAAGGGACCCTTCTTCAACCTGCTCTGCTATTTTTCCAGAAAGGGTCAAACGTGGATCAAGAAGAGAGGCCTCCACCTTAGTGATAAGCTGGCTATAATAGTCATCCAGTCCAAAGTGAGCGACGATGTCCTTCATGGCTGTCACGATAGGTTTAGGGTCAGCCTCTTTAGGAAGTGGTGTGTGGGGATGGCTGAGAGCGATTTGGTTGTTGAGAGTAGCAGCTACTGCCAATTCTTCGTCGACTTGCTCCATGTCGTCTAGCCACAAGAGTGCGAGTGCAAAGAGGTGGGTGGTGTCTAGTGTTTCTTGGCTGATTGCCAGTGGCTCAAAGGGGTTGAGGTCAAAGTTGCGGAACTCTAGATAGGAGATGCCCTTAGTCAAAAAGTCCCGGCTAGTCTTAGCACCGCGTAAACGGATGGCAGAGTAAAATTCTTTTTCAGAGGACAGTTGCCCAGATCCAACAGCGTTTTCGATGTCGGTCACGTATTGCTCCAGTGAAGAGAAGGAAATGTGAACATCGGGGGCATTGACATAGCCGTAGTTGGAGTTACGAATCGACCGCACGCAACCAATTTCATCTGTCAAAAACCCTTTTTCTGCTAGCGGGCTTGCTCCGTAAAGGTAGGTCAAGAGCCAGCGATAACACAAGAAGTTCTGAGCTAACTTGAGATAGAGGGCATTCTTGAAGGTCAGTAAATCGTCATAGTCACTGACTTCAAAGAGCTGCTGGGTCAGATCTTTGCCGAGTTCAAAATTATAGTGAATTCCAGATATGGACTGGAGCAATTTGCCGTAGCGTTCTGCCAAACCAACTCGGTATTGATACTCGTAGTCACTTTCCAACTGGGCAATCTGAATCTCTTCTTCTACAATCACAGGTGGCATGGATAAAGGCCAAAGATATTCTGACTTATCCATTGAGCGAATAGCCACATCGGTGATGGCCCCGAGGAAGCGACGAGCTTCCGTGGTCGACTGTGCTACCGGTGTAATGAGCTCTAGTTGAGGTTCGCTATAATCTGTCTGGATATAGGGATGGAAACTGCGAGAACCCAATTTTTCAGGGTGTGGCGTTTGAGCGACACGGCCTTCAGTATTGATTCGTAGAGATTCGCGCTCCAGACCAAAGGTAGCTTGTAAGATGGGAGTATTTGGGGATAATTTTTGAAATACGTTTGATAGGTTCATGATTGGGCCTCGAAATAACTAGTTTCTCTATTATTTTATCAGTTTGTTAAATAAACTCAACTTTCTGCTACGGAGATGGAGAAGGAAATGCTCGGACGAATTGACTATTTACTTGCATTAAATATAAGCAAAAGCATTAGTAGAAGTATTGAAACTACACCTAATAGTTTTTTCCCCACACTCAATCTCTCATTTCTGTCTTTTTTTCGTAGACAGTTATAAAGTCGATCAGTATAAACCTTGTAAGTGTATAAGTTAATTCTTACAGACCTAAACTATTCCCCTATTTAAAAAATAATGATTCATATTTTATGAAATTAATTAGTAGATATAGTTCTGAAAAGCCGTTATATTACGCTGTTTTTAGTCCAACTGAAATCCATACTTTCCAAACCAGGTCTTAAGAAAGCTCGTAAAGCATCACAATTTAGTAAACGTTAATTCGAAAGAATTACTATACTTACAAAGAGCACCTTTCGGGGTGTTCTTTTTTAAATTTTCTTACTAAATTGGTGTAATTGCCACAGTTGTTGCGACTTTAGTCGCTTACAAATGTGGCTGCAATCTGACAAAGTCAGTTGCCTCAAAACGTTAATCAATACGATACTATCAACGTTTTAAAGCACTCACAGGTTTGCCCTAGGGGGTGTTTTTTTGATGAATTTCAGGAAAGACATACAACTTTACTTGAAAGAATGCTATAATAGCTTAGAATAAGAGATTCTCTGTTGAAATAAATTTATGGGAGATTGCGATGTCACTTTCCTTAAAGGTTGGCTTGTTCTATTAGACAATTGGATTTTGAATTCTTTTTTTCAATTGTTTTTATACATCTTGAAAATTCAAATTGGGGTAGTTGTTATCCAATCCTTATGAACGAGTTGTATCAGGGGAGAGTTTCAGTATATTATTTAAAGAATTGTCTACTCTAACTACAGAGTATAGTTTAGCAAATTATCGTCTTATGATAATATTTTGGGCTTTGAACATGCAATTTCTATGGGGAAAAGTGTTGAGATTTCTAGTTTGTAGATTTTCTTGCTTGTGCAGAACTAAGTTATGAGACGGATGCTCGAAATCGTGAAAAATTTAAAGTAAAAGATTTTACAAAAAATCAACAGAGGTGGGAAATGAGAGTCGTTTTATTGCCGATTTATTATAAGGATGAGAATAGAATAGAAACTTGTCAGATTTTTATTAGAGATAGCGAAGAATTATGTATTCTTGATATTGATAGAGATTCGGGTTTTGAACGCTATGAAGCCGACTCTTTCTTTGAGGCGCTTACGAACTATCGTCTGGATTTGGAGAAAGAAGGCGGGATTCTACAATGTAATGGAGCTGACAAGTGTGTATTTCCATCTCCGATGCAGATGAATTTTGGAGGAGAAAAAGCCTATTTCTTAGAAATGGGAAAACAAGCTAGTTTAAACAATGTTTATGAGATTTTTGACCAAGATAAACCAAACCTAGACTGTGTCAGTGTCGCAGAACAGAAACAATTTTATGATGACTGGTTTACTAGTTTAGTCGGTGGGAGCAATTAACCCCTCAGCTTTAAAGGAACGATTAGAAAAAATCTTAGTAACCATGTCTTAGTCCTTGTGACAGATGAAAGAATTGTAGATAGACATTATCACAGAAAATTGGGAGAATAATAGTTGAAAATAAGTGGACAATTATCAAAGGATAATCAAAAGTTGTCTTTTTTTGAGATTTTTTCCCAAATACCATCTAATAGTGAAGATTGGTATATCTTTGAATGTGATGCTGTAGGAAAAGCTCCAAATAATCTGCCTATGTCGGAACTTGAAGATTTAGTCTTAAATTCAAAATATGGCTATCCGATGAGTTGGGCTGGACTTTTAAAATTTTCAAAGGGAATAGAGGATATAAATGATTTAATAGTTGTTTCCTCTACAAGTCCTATTGAATTTGATGCTATAGAAACGGATACGGAAGATTTTTTAGTAAGGTTAGAAATAGATGACAGCACCTTTTGGGAGCTCGAATTCTATTAATTTGATAAGGTAGATAAGAATGACTATTGAGGATTTAAGAGAACTCTTACTCTCGATAGCTGAAGAAGATGCTATTATTTCGACTTTATTTTCGTTTTTTATTAAAAATAAAGGATATTCAACTCAGATATTGGAAGAGATTATTTTTTGTGGAGTGGTGATAGGTTGGTTTGAAATAGTTAGTGTCGAAAATAATGATATTCTCTATACAGATATCGAGTGGAGAATTGATAATGTCTTTCAAGAAGTCGTTTTTTGCGATAATGATTTTGCTGTAAAGACTTTATTTACACAGGAAGGTGGAATTCCAGAATTATTTAAGAAATTTATCTTATGACAGGAACAATCTTCATTTGTCAAAGAGAGAATTTTGATAACTTGAATCTTCATCCTATGCGATAAGGAAGTTCAACATACCCCTAATAAAAATAGAAAGACTAGATAAAGCATGACAGATAAGCAAGCACTATTTTTCCAAAAACTAAAAATCATCCAGGAGCAAGCTGTAAATATGAATATCCATCAGAGTGATTTAACTAAAGAAGAACTGCTCTTTAATGTTAGTTATGATACTTTGGTTTTGATGATGGAATTATTGGATGGCTATCGTAATATGAATTTAGAGTTATCTGATAAAGAGAGTAAGGAAGTTTTAAATAAGAATATACAATTACATGATGGGGTTACTGATTTTTTGAAGTCATTTTAATTTAGCTAAGATGTGACATGTGCTCTAATCTCCATAAAATAGGGAGTGAATAGGAGGAGAGGGAATGGTTGGAGATCTTTTGAAAATCGATAGGATTAAGACGCTATTGCTCGAGAATGGTGTTTCTTTGGAACCAGGTCTAAGTGATGAAGAAATACAAACAGTCGAGATGATATATGAAATTGAATTTTCTGAGCAGTGGTTGGCAGTTTATCAACAATTGTTGCCTATTTCAGAAGGTTTTTATAACTGGAGAGATTTTTCGGCTGAAAATATAGAACATATAAAACGGAATCTAGCTGCTCCCTATGATGGAATTTTGGAAAGTTTGGATGAACTGGTGTGGGATGCCTCTTGGGGGAGCGAGCCAACTACACTCTTGGACAGAAATATTCAAATCAGGAAAATGTTAGAAGCAGCACCTCGACTAATCCCCTTATATGGGCATCGTTTTCTCCCTAGTTATGAGAATCAGGAGATGCCGATTTTATCAGTAGTGGATTTAGATATTATTTATTATGGCAAAGACTTATACGATTATTTTGAGATTGAATTTGGAAATAGAGAACTTTCTCTGTCTTTAAAAGACTATAAGCCAGTACCCTTCTGGACGAGTGATTTTTATTAAATGGGTTTTACAAAGATAACTGGTCGCACCCTTGAAAACTTCATCTTACTTTGCAAATGTGCTAATCTCGCGATTGGAATTTCTAGATGTCAAGTTAGAGTTTGATCTGTAACTAAATGGCAGGATAAGCGTCGCATTTGTTCTGATAGGAAAGCCTGTATCGCTTGCGCGTTAGTGCTTTTAAAATAGCTTCCATAGGTGTTCCAACCTGTTTAGCAAGATGTTGGAATTTATGAGGACCTTGACGGATATTATTTTTCTTCATAAGTATGTTATAATGTAGATGCGATATGAATAAATTAAGATAGCTCTGTAAATTCTGTAAATGTCACTTTGTGTGAACATGAGTACATTTGAATTTAGAGAATGATAGGAGATGCTTTACAATGATAAGTTTAGAGCTGATGTCTGAAGAAAATAGCATAGATATTTATTCTTTTGAAAAAGAAAATCGGGAGTATTTTGAGCGAAGTTTACCTCCTAGACCATCTCACTATTTTAACTTAGAAGGTTTTAAAGAAATTACACGGGAATTGTTAAGGGAACAAGAGAATCATGATGTCTACATGCATCTTATTAGAGATGCACAAGGCACTATGGTTGGAAGAATCAATTTAAGTGTTTTAGGGAAGGATAGAAAAACAGCAGAACTTGGATATAGGATTGGAGAAAATGTTACTAATTTAGGATATGCAAGCGAAGCAGTTAAACTCGTTTTAGAAAAGGCCTTTACTACTTATGGTTTACATAAGATTATTGCAGGAACGGCAAGGGACAATCTGGCCTCTCAGAGAGTACTTTTAAAAAATGGTTTCACCTTTAGTAGAATCATAGAGAATGACTTTCAAATGAATAACGAGTGGATTCATACGGCGGTATTTGAGATAAGGAATCTATAGCATCATCATTACCAGTCGTTTGCCAAAACTCAACATTCCCAGTAGACATTTGTCTACTTTTTTTATATAATAAAACTAAACCAAAATGGTTGAATTTCAAAATAGAGTCAACCTACGATGAAAACATCACACTAGGAGGTAAGTCATGTACCAACCAGAAAAACTCAAGGCTCGGAGAAAAGAGTTAAAGCTAACACAGAAAGAGATTGCAGAGCAGCTTGGGATTAGTTTTCAGGCTTATTCAGCTTGGGAACGTGGAGTCAAGGAGCCTTCCGAAGAAAAGGTTAGTCAGCTAGAGAAAATCTTAAAAGTAGCAAAAGGTTATTTCACCCAAATCGAAATTGTCCGTCTCTATAACAGCCTCTCTAACCAAGGAAAAGAGAAGGTAGTGGTCTATGCTCGCAACCTGGTTCAAGAAGAACAAGCTAAGAAGGTAACGGCCATGCCAGAAAAACTTTTCGAGTACCATGTCTATGAACGCATGTCGGCGGGTATTGGAGCTTCAGTTTATGATGATCGAAACTTTGACACGGTTTACTTTAATGAAGAACTAGCTCACGATTTTGCTTCCTGGGTCTCTGGGGATTCTATGGAACCCAAGTATCAAAATGGTTCAGTGGCTCTGATTCGAGAGACTGGATTTGATTATGACGGTGCTGTCTATGCAGTGGTTTGCAACAACCAGACCTATATCAAACGGGTCTATCGCGAGGCAGAAGGTTTACGTCTGGTCTCAATCAATCCTAAATACAAGGATATTTTTATCTCCTATGAGGAAGATCCGAGGATTGTAGGCATTATCGTGGGTAATTTTGTACCGATGGAGGGATAGGCTATGGGCTACTTTGATTATTCCAGAGAACCCAAAAGTGATATTGCCTTTGTCGATATGAAGTCCTTTTATGCCAGTGTTGAGTGTGTGGAAAGAGGACTTCATCCTCTTAAAACTTCCCTTTGTGTCATGAGTCGCGCGGATAATTCAACTGGCTTGATCCTAGCCTCCTCTCCCATGTTTAAGAAGATTTTTGGCAAGTCAAATGTCGGTCGTGCCTATGACCTCCCTTTTGATATCAAGACGCGCAAATTTTCCTACTATAATGCCAAGAAACAAGGCTTACGGACAGATCCAACCTATGTGAGATTTATCGAAGACTGGGCTCGGGTGACCGTCATTGTCCCTCCTCGGATGGATAAGTATATCGCGGTCAATATGGAAATTCAGCGCATTTTCCAGAATTATGGGAGTCCAGATGATATCTATCCCTACTCTATTGATGAGGGCTTTATCGATTTGACTAGTTCGCTTAATTATTTTGTCCCAGACCAGCAGATTTCTCGCAAAGATAAGCTGGATATGCTTTCGGCTCGTATCCAGAGGGATATTTGGCGACAGACAGGGATTTACTCAACGGTCGGCATGTCGAATGCCAATCCTCTGCTTGCTAAGCTAGCCTTGGATAATGAAGCCAAGCGAACACCAACCATGCGAGCTAACTGGTCTTACCAAGACGTGGAAGATAAGGTCTGGTCCATTCCAAAGATGACCGATTTTTGGGGGATTGGACATCGGATGGAGAAGCGCTTGAATAATTTGGGGATTTATTCGATTAAAGAATTAGCCAATAGCAATCCTGACGTTCTGAAGAAAGAACTTGGTCAAGCTGGACTTCGCTTATGGTTTCATGCCAATGGGATTGATGAGAGTAATGTTCATAAATCCTATAAGCCAAAATCTCATGGTCTAGGCAATTCGCAAATTTTACCGAGAGATTATGTCAAACAGCGAGATATCGAAATTATACTCCGAGAGATGGCTGAGCAGGTGGCTATCAGGCTTCGAAGAGCTAGTAAAAAGGCGACAGTGGTATCTATTCATCTTGGTTTTTCTAAGCAGGAACAAAAACGCTCCATCCATACCCAGATGAAGATTGAGCCGACCAATAACACCAGTATTTTGGTCAGCTATGTATTGAAATTATTCCATAGTAAATACACTTCTGGTGCTGTTAGGAGTGTTGCCGTTAGTTATTCAGGATTTGTGGATGAATCCTTTGCTTTGATTTCCCTTTTTGATGATGTTGATAAAGTAGAAAAAGAAGAAAGGCTCCAGACGGCCATTGATTCTATTCGAGAGCAATTCGGATTTACTTCTCTCTTGAAGGCGACTGCCTTAGAGGATGCCTCGAGAAGTATTGCCAGAAGTAAGCTGATCGGAGGGCATTCTGCTGGAGGATTAGATGGACTCAAATGATTGATCGTTCTTATTTACCTTTCCAATCCGCGAGGGATTATCAGGATCCAGGCATGCAGAAGTGGATAGGATTTTTTCTATCGGAGCATACGACCTCGCTCAGTGCAGAAAAAAATCGTGTCGATTTATCAACAGATTTGAATCCAGTCGAGAAGTTGTTGCTGCTTTCCCAGCTCTACATTGGACGACTAAAAGGCTCTTTTATGGTCAAGGAGAATAATCGTAAAAGTACGATAATCGGTGAAGTAAGAGAATTATCTCCTCAAGAAGTCTCTGTTAAAACGGATGAGGGCTATAGACTTCTAAGGGTTCAAGACATTCTCGCAGTCCAACTGTGTCAGGAGGAAGTTGATGACTAGAAAAGAGCTTTATGAAAACAAGCTACAGATGGATTACTTCTCAGATGATTACATCCGCTTTGAAGAAGATTTCCAAAAATACTCTACCATGAATGTACCCCTGACCTTTCTCATTGATGATATCCTACGAACCATGGCTATCAACCAAAAGAACTACTTTGTCTTAAACAAGGAAAATGCCAAGGACGGTAGGGAACATCGGTTTTATTTTAGGGTGAAGATGGAAAAAGATTATCCAGGGACCCGAAACTATACCTATCTAGGACTTAAGAGTTGAAGGATAGTGGGGTCAAGGGAATTTTACCAAAATCAATAGAGGTAGTGTATGAATGAAAAATTAAATTTTTTAAAGAAATATGTGCCATCTGGAGAGATGGTCGAGATTTTATCTAATTTTGAAAATCTGTCAAGCCATACTATTCCACAATATTGGCGCGATGCATTTCAAACATCAGATTTTTCTAAAAGAAAACAAATAATTTTTGAGGAATGGAAAAAATATTTAGGAGTTGAGCTCAGTAATACAATCTCATATCTAGAAGAATTTTCAGAAGATATAGAACTTATCAAAATTGGAAGCAATTACTCATTGCTTTATTCAATTAGAACGTATCGAAGTAATAGCTTGGTTTTTTATGAGGGCAAAATGCCGATTTCGGACCAAGAGTTTACAGATCACTTTAATCAGTCCAAACTAGAACTTGACGGAAGTATCCGTGATTTCTATACACACATTCATGCAGGTTTTAATGATTTTACGAGTAAAAGTATGGGATTAGACGACCTAGATATGATTGAACCAATAGCAGATTATGATTGGGAATTTGATGAGCAGTTAACAGCTGACATTTCCTGTTATTACAATTTTTTTAGCAATGGTATGGGAACGTATCTCGTATTAGACTTGTCTAAACCAATAGATGAAGGAGGTGTATTTTGGTCAAAGGATGAGTTACCAGAATCTCCGATATCTTTTTGGGATTATGTAGATGAATGGATTATTTTGGGTCTTGATTTCTAGGTGTTTGATTGTCAGTGACTTTATTGATAAGGTTAAAACAGAAAAAGGATGGAAAATCATTCCATCCTTTTTTATATAGGAATAAATCTTTATTCCTGGGGGGGACAATTTTTATACTCTTCGAAAATCAAATTCAAACCGCGTCAACGTCGCCTTGGATTATATATGTGACTGACTTCGTCAGTCTTATCTACAACCTCAAAGCAGTGCTTTGAGCAACCTGCGGCTAGTTTGCTCTTTGATTTTCATTGAGTATTAATCTTTCTTACCTTTTAGTAAGAAGGCAGCCGAGAGGGCTAGGCTGAGACTTGCCATAAAGAGGAGAGGACTAGTCTGCTCACCAGTAACTGGAAGTTGTTTTTCATTCGTAGAAGCTTTGTCATTGGCATCATTTCTTTGAGCCAATGGTGTTGTAGTTTCTACCTTTGTTTCTTCTGTCTGGGCTGGCACTGGTTTAACAGTTGCGCTCTCTGTCTTATAGACAATAGCATAGGTATTCAGGTCAAGAGCGATAAACTCAAGATAGCCATCTCGGATGGTAAATTCTTGTGATTTCAAGTCTTTTGTCGGAGTCAACTGATAGAGTTCTTGGACAGCACCTGAAACTGGTAAACGAACGAGTACAGCACCTTTTGGTTGAACTGGATTGCCATCTTTATCCTTGAGTTGAAGGGCATAAGCATCGTATTTTTTGCCTAAGAGTTCTTTGTTTTCAACTTTTTGACTGTCAAGGTAACTTGCTCCTTCGAGTTCAGTTGTTCCACTAATAACTTGAGCTCTTGTGGTCTGATCTTTCATTACTTTGAGTTTAAACTCAGGAAGTGTGATACTTGGTGCTTCTTGGTCACCTGCAGTACCGATAGGCTCAGTGTATTCAGGGATAACCACAGAAGGCGCTTCTTGGTCACCTGCAGTACCGATAGGCTCAGTGTATTCAGGGATTTTCACAGTAGGAGCATCCTGATCACCCGCAGTACCGATAGGCTCAGTGTATTCAGGGATTACCACAGAAGGCGCTTCCTGCTCACCCGCAGTACCGATAGGTTCAGTGTATTCAGGAATTACTACAGAAGGTGCTTCTTGCTCACCCGCAGTTCCGATAGGATCTGTGTATTCAGGGATAAGCACAGAAGGCGCTTCTTGTTTACCCGCAGTCCCGATAGGCTCAGTATATTCAGTAATTACCACAGAAGGCGCTTCCTGATTACCCGCAGTACCGATAGGCTCAGTGTATTCAGTGATAAGCACAGAAGGCGCATCTTGTTCTCCTGCAGTTCCAATAGGTTCGGTGTATTCAGGGATTACCACAGAAGGCGCTTCCTGGTCTCCCGCAGTTCCGATAGGATCGGTGTATTCAGGGATAACCACAGAAGGCGCTTCCTGATCTCCTGCAGTTCCGATAGGACCAGTGTATTCAGGGATAACCACAGAAGGCGCTTCCTGCTCACCCGCAGTACCGATAGGTTCGGTGTATTCAGGGATTACCACAGAAGGCGCTTCCTGGTCTCCCGCAG
>CAURIB010000001.1:0-50767 GCA_963524795.1 uncultured Streptococcus sp. | reverse complement strand
AAGCAACTGGCACCATCAAACGTGAACTTGGTCGCAATTTGAAATTGTACAAAATTCCAGACTTAACTTTCGTCAAAGACGAATCCATCGAATATGGAAACAAGATTGACGAGATGCTACGCAATCTGGATAAACATTAAGTAGAAAGAGGGGCAACCCTCTTTTTTGTGTGTCTATAAGTAGGTCATTGTCTAGTCAGATTAGATGAGTAGAAATCAAGAAAATAAATCTTGAAAATATCATTTATTCCATAAATATGATAAGATAAAGCTTGATATGAATGAAAAACGGAGATAGAGATGGCTAAAGAAGATGTGGCGATGCATGTGTTGCAACAGGTAGTAAAACTTCCTGTCGTCAAAGTGAACCGGTCAAAATTTTTAATGGATAAATTCTCTAAGAAAGTGGCTTCAAAGGATATTCCTAGATTATTGGAAGAAGGGCCGACAGCTTTATTACCTAAGGAAACCTTAGATCAAGTGGCCAATGCCTGTATTAAAGATAATGTTTTACTGGCAAGTGGGACATCTGTTTTGGCAGGTTTGCCAGGAGGTATTGCCATGGCAGTTACCATTCCGACAGATGTAGCCCAATTTTACGCATTTTCATTAAAACTAGCCCAGGAGCTAGGCTATATTTACGGCTATGATGATCTCTGGGCTTCGCGAAATGAGCTGAGCGAAGAAGCTAAAAATACCCTCTTGCTCTATCTGGGAGTGATGTTGGGAGTAAATGGTGCGGGCGCTCTACTTCGTTCTGGTGGTGTTACAGTTGCTAAGCAAGTGATGAAAATTGTAAACAAAAAGGCTTTGACAAAGACTCTTTGGTATCCAATTTTGGAAAAAGCTCTGAAAATCTTTGGAGTGAATCTGACTAAGGGAGGATTGGCTAAGGGGATGGGAAAAGTTATTCCTATCTTAGGTGGAGTCCTATCAGGTGGCTTAACTTTTGCGACCATGAAACCCATGGGAGAAAGATTGCAAAAGAATTGTCCAAATTGATTAACTACGATGAAGCACAATATCAAAGAGATGTTGCCACTATCCAAAAAGAGGTTAAAATCATCGAAGGAGAATGACATGGGGATCATAACAGTACTGGCCAAAACATACGGTAATTATCTTCTTACAAAGCAAGCTTTAAAAGTTGCAGAAACCATGAAGAAAGATGAAAATATAGTAGTTGGCTTAGGAAAATTATTTCTTGTAGATAAGCTTATGGATACAGCTACTTGGTTGATGAAGCCGGAGGATAAAGAATGAAATCTTTTTGGAGGCTCTTCACTCTTCTTTTTATAACACCAATTGTTGGTCTGATAAAAATACTCTGGTTCCTAATCTCTTTCGCCATCCAATTACTGTTTTACAAGATTCTTTTTAAGATATTAGACTGGTTTTTCAAAGTTCTCTAATAATCATGCTAGGGATACATTAAGACTTTGTGATATCACTAGGAAGAGCCGACATAGACATGAACAATGATTTTATAAGAAATAAACTAGCAAGACTTGTACTGCTAGTTTTTTTAATCATTGTCCTTATGGTATAATAAAAATAGCTAAATGATTAGAGATAGACTCATGGAGGTTCTCATGGACAATATAATCGATGTATCAATTCCAGTTGCGGAAGTGGTGGATAAACATCCAGAAGTTTTAGATATTTTGGTTGAGCTTGGTTTTAAACCTCTTGCAAATCCCTTGATGCGTAATACTGTAGGGCGAAAAGTTTCGCTTAAACAGGGTTCTAAACTCGAGGGAACTCCTATGGATAAGATTGTGCGTACGCTTGAAGCAAATGGTTACGAAGTGATCGGGTTAGACTAATGACAGATGAACGTATTCATATCCTGCGGGATATTTTATTAGAATTGCATCATGGAGCCTCTCCAGAGTCCGTTCAGGAACGCTTTGATGCAACCTTTACAGGTGTATCAGCTATCGAGATTTCCCTTATGGAGCACGAGTTGATGAACTCGGACTCAGGTGTGACCTTTGAAGATGTCATGGAGCTTTGTGATGTCCATGCCAATCTCTTTAAAAATGCTGTTAAGGGTGTCGAGGTTGAAGATACCGACCATCCAGGTCATCCCGTGCGTGTCTTTAAGGATGAAAATCTAGCCCTTCGTGCTGCCTTGATTCGTGTTCGTAGATTATTAGATACATATGAGTCTATGGAAGATGAGGAAATGCTTGCGGAGATGCGTAAGGGTTTGGTGCGTCAGATGGGTCTTGTTGGTCAATTTGATATTCACTACCAGCGCAAGGAAGAGCTCTTCTTTCCTATCATGGAACGCTATGGTCATGATTCACCTCCCAAAGTCATGTGGGGAGTGGATGATCAGATTAGGGATCTCTTTCAAACAGCTTTAGTGGCAACTAAGTCGCTCCCAGAAGTGCCAATTTCCTCCGTAAAGGAAGCTTTTGAAGCGTTTGCGACAGAGTTTGAAAGTATGATTTTTAAGGAAGAATCAATCCTTCTCATGATTCTGCTTGAATCCTTTACCCAGGATGACTGGATTCAGATTGCTGAGGAAAGTGATACCTATGGATATGCTATTATCCGTCCGTCTGAGAAATGGGTTCCTGAACGTCAACCTTTTGTTGAGGAAAAAAGTATAGAAGAACCAACTCATCCAGAAACTGTAGATGGACAAGTTCAGCAAGTGATTGATACACCAGAAGGTCAGTTTACTATCACCTTTACACCAAAGGAAAAGGAAACGGTGCTAGATCGCAATAGCCAGCAGGCTTTTGGCAATGGCTATCTCTCAGTTGAACAGGCAAATCTTATCCTTAATCATTTGCCGATGGAGATTACCTTTGTTAATAAGGATGATATTTTCCAGTATTATAATGACAATACTCCAGCGGATGAAATGATTTTCAAGCGGACACCGTCTCAAGTTGGACGAAATGTCGAACTATGTCATCCACCAAAATATTTGGAGAAAGTCAAAGCGATTATGCAAGGTCTTCGTGAAGGGAAAAAAGACAAGTACGAGATGTGGTTCAAGTCAGAATCACGTGGAAAGTTTGTCCATGTCACTTACGCAGCTGTCCACGATCAAGCAGGAGAGTTTCAAGGAGTCTTGGAATATGTTCAGGACATCCAACCCTACCGTGAGATTGATACAGACTTTTTCCGTGGATTAGAATAAGGAGAAAAAATGAGTTACGAGCAAGAATTTATGAAGGAATTTGAAGCCTGGGTTAATACCCAGATTATGATCAACGATATGGCTCTTAAGGAAAGTCAAAAGGTCTATGAAGAAGATCAAGATGAGCGCGCTAAAGATGCTATGATTCGCTACGAGAGTCGCTTGGATGCCTACCAGTTCTTACTAGGTAAATTTGAAAATTTCAAGGCAGGCAAGGGATTCCATGATTTACCAGAAGGTTTGTTTGGTGAGAGAAATTATTAATGTTTAGAAATTAGAAAGGAGGCTGGGACAAAAGTCCTAGCCTCTCAATTGTCTTTGGATTGTCGAGCAAGACGCAGTGGTTGAGTGGGCTCTACTACGCTGATTTCATCAGCTTTTACAGCCCTACTCAACTGTGCGGAGGTGGGACGACGAAATCGAATTCTAACGAATTACCGATTTCTGTCCCACTCTCTTTTTCATTGTTCCTTGAGCCTTTTTGTGTTACAATGTTAGCATGAAAACGAAAAATATCATTAAAACAGGTTTGGCATTAGTAGGTCTTGGAGCACTTGCTTTTGGAGCAAAGAAAGTAGCTGATGAGCACAAGCTCATGAAGACACAAGAAGAGTTGACTGCTATTGTGCGTGACTCCTTTTCAGAGATGGGTGAAATTGCGACTCTCTATGTCCAAGTCTACGAAAGTAGCTTAGAGCGTCTCGTTGGTGGTGTCATGTTTGAAGATGGTCGTCACTATACCTTTGTCTATGAAGATGAAGATCTCATCTACGAGGAGGAAGTCTTATGATTTCTTCTAAGAGTATAGAAGAATTAGCAAATCTAGTAGAGCAGGATGGCAAGAAAGTCTTCCTTTTTGTTGCGGATTGGTGTGGCGATTGTCGTTATATCTACCCTGCTTTGCCAGAGATTGAAGAGTCAAATCCAGAGTTTACCTTTATACGAGTAGACCGTGATGAGTACATGGACTTAGCCAAACTTTGGGATGTTTACGGGATTCCAAGTCTTGTTGTCTTAGATAAGGACAAGGAGATTGGACGCTTTGTCAATCGTGACCGTAAAACCAAGGACCAAATTAACGAATTTTTAGCAGGATTAAAATAGGAGAAAAAGAAAGAATGATTTTTACATATAATAAAGAACATGTCGGCGATGTCCTTATGGTCATCGTAAAAAATAGTGGAGATGCCAAACTAGATGCTGAGCGTAAAGGCAATGTAGCACGAGTTTTTTTAAAGGAAACTGGTGAAACTGTCGCTTGGAATATTTTTGAGGTTTCTAGCTTGTTTGAACTTGAAGACCGTGGCCAAGTATTTTTAACAGACGACCAAGTAACTCGTTTGAACCAAGAATTGCAGGCTCAAGGGTTTACTGAAGAAATCATTAACGACAAGGAACCAAAATTTGTGGTTGGTGAGATTGTAGAAATGGTTGCACATCCAGATAGTGACCACCTCAATATCTGTCAAGTGGCAGTTGCGAGTGATAAGACAGTACAAATCGTTGCTGGTGCTCCCAATGCGCGTCTTGGTTTGAAAACCATTGTAGCTCTTCCAGGAGCTATGATGCCAAAAGGGAATCTCATTTTCCCAGGGGAACTTCGTGGTGAAAAGAGTTTTGGCATGATGTGTAGTCCTCGTGAATTGCATTTGCCAAATGCTCCACAAAAACGTGGTGTCATTGAATTATCCGAAGACCAAGTTGTTGGAACTCCATTTGACCCAGCAAAACACTGGACAGCTTAAATTTGTTAAGTTAGATAGGAGAAAGTAAGATGGCAAAAAATGTTGTGATAACAGGTGCAACATCAGGTATTGGTGAAGCTATTGCGCGTGCCTATCTAGAAAAAGGTGAAAATATTGTTCTCACAGGGCGTCGAACAGAAAGACTCCAAGCCCTAAAAACTGAGTTCGCAGAAGTCTTTCCAAATCAAAAAGTTTGGACCTTTCCTTTAGATGTTACGGATATGAGCATGGTTAAGACTGTCTGTTCAGATATTCTAAAAACTGTGGGTCAGATTGATATATTGGTCAATAACGCTGGGCTGGCTCTCGGTTTAGCTCCCTATCAGGACTATGAAGAGTTGGATATGCTGACCATGCTGGATACCAATGTCAAGGGCTTGATGGCAGTCACTCGTTGTCTCTTGCCTTCTATGGTGACTGCAAATCAAGGTCATATCATTAATATGGGTTCAACCGCAGGTATTTACGCCTACGCTGGTGCAGCAGTCTATTCAGCAACCAAGGCAGCTGTCAAAACTTTTTCAGATGGGATTCGGATTGACACCATAGCTACAGATATCAAGGTGACAACCATTCAGCCAGGAATCGTAGAGACTGACTTTTCTAAGGTCCGTTTCCATGGAGATGAGGCACGGGCTGCAACGGTCTATCAGGGACTTGAAGCCTTGCAGGCGCAAGATATTGCAGATACTGTAGTTTATGTGACCAGTCAACCTCGTCGTGTGCAAATCACTGATATGACCATCATGGCCAATCAACAAGCAACTGGATTTATGATTCACAGAGATTAACATTATTTAAAAAAGTTACAAATTTTGTAACTTTTTTTGATTTCCTTCGAATAGATAAGTAGGAGGATGAAAAAATGTATAATAAAGTTATTATGATCGGACGTTTGACGTCTACACCAGAATTGCACAAAACCAACAATGATAAGTCCGTTGCACGAGCAACTATCGCAGTGAACCGTCGTTACAAAGACCAAAACGGAGAACGTGAAGCTGACTTCATTAATATTGTAGTCTGGGGCAAACTTGCTGAAACCTTGGCTAGTTATGGAAGCAAAGGTAGTCTCATTTCTGTGGATGGGGAACTTCGTACCCGTAAGTTTGAGAAGAATGGCCAGATCAACTATGTAACAGAAGTTCTCTGTACAGGTTTCCAACTCTTAGAAAGCCGTGCCCAACGTGCTATGCGTGAAAATAATGCTGGACAAGACTTAGCAGATTTGGTCTTGGAAGAAGAGGAACTTCCATTTTAAAATGACAAGAGTTGGAGAATTTTCTCCAACTCTTTTTGTGCTATAAATCAGACTTTTTTCTTGACTATTTCTGACCAAGTGATACAATAGAACTATAGTTTAGCACTCGTGTACAAAGAGTGCTAATAATATAATTATGTTATGGAGGAAAACAGATGTTGAAACCATTAGGAGACCGCGTGGTCTTGAAAATTGAAGAGAAAGAACAAACAGTCGGAGGCTTTGTCCTCGCAAAATCAGCCCAAGAAGAAACGAAAACAGCTACAGTAGTGGCTACTGGACAAGGTGTTCGTACCTTGAGCGGTGAACTAGTCGCTCCAAGTGTAAAAGTTGGAGATCATGTTTTAGTGGAAGCTCATGCAGGCATTGATGTCAAAGATGGGGATGAAAAATATATCATCGTAGGTGAAGCTAACATCTTGGCAATTATCGAAGAATAGAAGGAGAAAGTAAGTATGGCAAAAGACATTAAATTTTCATCTGATGCACGTTCAGCTATGGTTCGCGGTGTTGATATCCTAGCAGACACTGTTAAAGTAACCTTGGGTCCTAAAGGACGTAACGTTGTTCTTGAAAAATCATTCGGCTCACCATTGATTACCAATGATGGTGTAACAATCGCTAAAGAAATCGAACTAGAAGACCATTTTGAAAATATGGGGGCCAAATTGGTGTCAGAAGTGGCTTCTAAAACCAATGATATCGCTGGTGACGGGACAACTACTGCAACAGTTTTGACCCAAGCTATTGTTCGTGAAGGGATCAAAAACGTTACAGCAGGAGCAAATCCAATCGGTATCCGTCGTGGGATTGAAGCAGCGGTTGTTGCAGCAGTAGAAGCCTTGAAAAATAATGCAATTCCAGTTGCTAATAAAGAAGCAATCGCCCAAGTCGCTGCCGTATCCTCTCGCTCTGAAAAAGTAGGTGAGTACATCTCTGAAGCCATGGAAAAAGTTGGCAAGGATGGAGTCATCACCATTGAAGAATCACGTGGGATGGAAACAGAGCTTGAAGTTGTAGAAGGAATGCAATTTGACCGTGGTTATCTATCACAGTACATGGTCACTGACAATGAAAAAATGGTTGCAGACCTTGAAAATCCATACATTTTGATTACAGATAAGAAGATTTCAAATATCCAAGAAATCTTGCCACTTTTAGAAAGTATTCTTCAAAGCAGTCGTCCACTCTTGATTATTGCAGACGATGTTGACGGTGAAGCTCTTCCAACTCTTGTTTTGAACAAGATCCGTGGAACCTTCAACGTAGTTGCTGTTAAGGCGCCTGGATTTGGTGACCGTCGTAAGGCTATGCTGGAAGACATCGCGATTTTGACAGGTGGAACTGTTATCACAGAAGATCTTGGTCTTGAATTGAAAGATGCTACTATCGAAGCGCTTGGTCAAGCAGCTAAAGTGTCTGTTGATAAAGATAGTACAGTCATTGTAGAAGGTGCAGGTAATCCTGAAGCAATTGCTAACCGTGTTGCTGTCATCAAATCACAAATTGAAACAACAACTTCAGAATTCGACCGTGAAAAACTCCAAGAACGCTTGGCTAAATTGTCAGGCGGGGTAGCAGTTATCAAGGTCGGTGCTGCAACTGAAACTGAGTTGAAAGAGATGAAACTCCGCATCGAAGATGCCCTTAACGCGACTCGTGCAGCCGTTGAAGAAGGTATCGTTGCGGGAGGTGGTACTGCCCTCGTTAATGTCATCTCAGCCGTTGAAACTTTGGAATTGACAGGAGATGAAGCGACAGGGCGAAACATCGTGCTTCGTGCTTTAGAAGAGCCGGTTCGTCAAATTGCCTACAATGCAGGTTATGAAGGTTCAATTGTTATTGATCGTTTGAAAAATGCAGAGCTTGGAACAGGCTTCAATGCTGCAACAGGTGAATGGGTCAACATGATTGAAGCAGGAATTATCGATCCTGTTAAGGTTAGCCGTTCAGCCCTTCAGAACGCAGCTTCAGTAGCAAGCTTGATTCTAACAACAGAAGCAGTCGTAGCGAACAAACCAGAACCCGCTGCACCAGCGCCAGCTATGGATCCATCTATGATGGGTGGCTACTAAGAAATAAATAAAAACAGGTAGAAATGAGAATTTTCTACCTGTTTTTTAGATATTGCTAAAAAAGAGGAAGCTCAGCCTCCTCTTTTTACATTCAATTAATTATGGTTTGATAACTTCAGCTCCACCCATGTATGGACGAAGAACTTCTGGAATGGTCACAGAACCATCTTCGTTTTGATAGTTTTCAAGAATTGCTGCAACTGTACGTCCAACAGCAAGTCCAGAACCGTTCAAGGTGTGGAGAAGTTTAACCTTACCATCGGCTTCATCACGGTAACGAATTTGCGCACGACGTGCTTGGAAATCTTCTGTGTTTGAACAGCTTGAGATTTCACGGTAGGTATTTTGTGCAGGAATCCATACTTCCAAGTCGTAAGTTTTTGCTGCTGAGAAGCCCATATCTCCAGTAGAAAGAGCAACTACGCGATATGGAAGGTTGAGTTTTTGAAGGATGTTTTCAGCGTTAGCTGTCATCTTTTCAAGTTCTTCATATGATTCTTCAGGCTTGGCAAATTTGACCATTTCTACCTTGTGGAATTGGTGTAAACGAATCAAACCACGAGTATCACGACCAGCTGAACCAGCTTCAGAACGGAATGATGGGCTCATAGCAGTAAAGTAGATTGGCAAGTCTTTTCCATCAAGAATTTCATCACGGTAGTAGTTGGTCAGTGGCACTTCAGCAGTTGGAATCAAGACAAAGTTGGTATCGCTGAGTTCAAAAGTATCTTCCTTGAATTTTGGATATTGACCAGTACCGAACATAGAATCATGGTTAACCATATAAGGTGTGATGACTTCAGTGTAACCTTCTTTTCCATGCTCATCCAACATGAAGTTGTAGATAGCACGTTCCAAACGAGCCCCAAGTCCTTTATAGAAGAGGAAGCGCGCTCCAGTAACCTTTCCACCACGTTCCCAGTCAAGAATACCAAGATCTTCACCTAGATCCCAGTGGGCTTTTGGTTCAAAGTCAAACTCACGAGGAGTTCCCCAACGGCGAACTTCTACGTTATCGTCTTCGTCTGCTCCAATAGGGACACTGTCAGCTGGGATATTTGGAAGAGTAGTGGTAAATTCTGTTAATTTAGCATCGATTTCAGCTAATTCTGCATCGAGTGCTTTGACCTCAGCAGATAGGGTTTGCATGGCAGCAATCTTGTCGTCTGCATTTTCCTTGTTGCGCTTAGCTTGAGCAATCTCAGCAGAAACCGTGTTACGCTCTGCCTTGAGGGTTTCAACCTTGACTAAGATGTCACGACGTTTAGCGTCGATTTCTTTCATCTCATTTAAGATAGCAGCGTCTACACCACGTGTAGCTAGTTTTTCAGCGACGGCTTCAAAGTCTGTACGAATACGTTTGATATCTAACATATAAACTCCTTTATGAAAAAAGCACACCTGACAAAGCGTTGGAGTGGCAGGGCCACGGTTCCATCCAACTTCACAGGTGTGCACTTGATTCTGTATTTGATTTAAAACAACGGTAGAATTTCAATTAAATCCTCTATCTGCTCGCAGCACCCGCAGACTTTCTGAAAGAAGGAAGTAACCTACTTATCCGTTTCTATGATTATACTAAACTTTCTATTTTTTTGCAAATAGATTTTTAATTTTTCGACCAATGATTTGGACTAAGGTAGGAAGTTTGACTACCTTGTCATTTCCCAATTTTTCACGAGCTATTTTAAGTATTTTTCCAGAGTCTTTTGAGGCGAAGAGGAATTTTCCTTGGTCTGTAAAGACTTCAAAATGCCGACTAACCTTGCGGCCTGAAACATTGGCTCCGATTTGGTTAACGCTGGACCATGGGATTTGAATATAGTCCTCGACATTACGGTCTGCGTAAAATTCTAAAGCATGATCTCCGACCAGAAATTTTCCAACCTTTCCTGTAATGGAGAGATAGGAAGTTCCAGTTGTTTGTAAGTCGACGACCTTGTTGAGGGATTGTGCCATACTTAGTCTTCCTTATTTTCACCGAAAAATGCTTGGTAGAGAGCTTTAAGGGCGGCTTTTTCTTGGTCTTTGTGGACAACAAACATGATAGAAACTTCACTAGAACCTTGGGACATCATTTGGATGTTGATGTTGTTTTCAGATAAGGCACGAGTGGCTGTAGCAGTTACCCCGATATGACGCTTCATTTTTTCCCCAACAATCATAATGATAGAGAGGTCGTGTTCGATTTCAGCGTGGTCTACCTCTGCTTTTTGGACTAATTGACGAAGGATTTCTTCTTCCTTGATCGGAGTCAATTCTCGTGAACGTAAGATGATAGACAGGTCATCGATACCAGTTGGCATGTGTTCCCAACCAATATTAAGGTCCTCAAGGATCTGAAGAACTTTACGACCAAAACCGATTTCGCGGTTCATCAGATACTTAGACATATTAATGCTGACAAAGCCAGAATCACCAGCGATCCCAACAACTGGGAA
Source organism: uncultured Streptococcus sp. (assembly GCA_963524795.1). GTDB lineage: Bacteria > Bacillota > Bacilli > Lactobacillales > Streptococcaceae > Streptococcus. The sequence goes on along the minus strand of CAURIB010000001.1, from coordinate 40,086 downwards.
TTTGTCGCTGCTATGTTGTAGTACAATGCGAGTACCTGGGTGGTCTGGATTATTGGTATTTTTAATGACAAGAGGAATTTTCCCACGGTAGGCTGGTAGAAGTGCTTCATCGTGTAGTACAGAGAATCCAGCATAGGCCAATTCACGCATTTCACGGTAGGTCAATTCAGGGATAGAGTGTGGCTTATGGATAATACCAGGGTGAGCTGCAAAGATTCCGTCTACATCCGTAAAGTTTTCATAGAGGTCAGCCTTGACACCAGCAGCGATGATAGAACCAGTAATATCTGATCCCCCGCGTGAGAAGGTACAAATTTGGTCTTCTTTCGTAACACCGAAGAAACCAGGGATAACAAGAACTTCTGAACTATTATTGAGTTCTTCAATTTTGTCATAACTTGAAGGAATGATGCGAGCATTTCCAGGCTCACTAGTAACTACAATTCCAGCTTCTCTAGGATGAACATAACGCGCCTCCAAGCCATTTTGGTTAAAGTAGGCTGCAATCAATTTGGCATTGTTATTTTCTCCAGCTGCTAAGAAGGTATCGTATAGAAATTCATTGTCTTCAATTGGAAGAGTTGCAAGAGCGCGGATGCTTTTTGAGATTTTTTCTAGAACTGTGGGTTTGAGTTTTAGCTCACTAACCATAGCAGCATAACGATCAATAATCCAGTTTTGACGTTTACTGATATCGTTACCAGCTACATAGTCGCGGTAGTATTTAATTAAGGCATCTGTCACCTTAGTATCCTCGGCGTCACGTTTGCCTGGAGCAGATACAACTACGAAACGACGTTCAGGGTCACTTTTTACAATGTTTAGAACTTTTTCTAACTGACTAGCAGAGGCAAGTGAGCTTCCACCAAATTTTACAACCTTCATAAGAACTCCTAAAGTAAGTATTTTATACGATTATAGCAGAAAGAGGGGCTTTTTTCAATCTGGAAAATATCCTATACAATTGTTTGAAAGTATCATCAGGAAAGCTTATAATAAAGGTGTAGGAGGAAAGACTCTTCTAATGAAAGGAGTTGGGGGAAGATGATTAAAAGAGTAGTTTGTTTAATCTTACTAGTCCTTACCTTCGTGATGATTCCTACAAATATCGGAGCAAAGTCTCAACCTCTTCCCAGTTGTCGTTTGACCGGAGAAGAATTAGCGATGGAATATGCTCAGGAAGGTCAGATTTCAGTTGAGAGGGCTAAAATTATCTTATCTATCGGCTTGTCAGATGGTAAGGCAAGGACCTATCGAATTCTCTCTGAAAAGGTTATCGTCAATCCTAACTATGAAGCTAGAGTCAAGTTTTACTGTCGAACAGATGAAAGTGGACAATTTAGAGGAATTACGAAACTCTTAGCTGCAAGTCTGGTCAACAAGGACGGGGATAAGGAAGCTCCTTTTACAGGGAATCTTTTTGCCTACCTAGAAGATCCCAATCGTGTTTTTTACATGGTTTCAGGAGAATTCTACCACAAGGGATCCAACCAAGAACAGCTTTATCAGAGAGAAGGAGGACGAATGCTTGAAGTGATTTATGATTTCGTGGATGATACAAGTACTGGTTTTCCTGTATTTTTAGAGACCAAACTAAGGTTTTAAAATCGGCCGAGACACTTTCGGTCGATTTTTCTCTTGTTTAAAAATCCGGAAAAAGATATAATTTGAAAATAAAATAATTTAAACATCATTGTAATTTGAAAGGAGTGCCTATGAATCATATTATCTATCAAGTTCAGGACGATCTAGCGATACTTACTCTGAATCGTCCCGAGGTAGCAAATGGCTTTCATATTTCTATGTGTCAGGAAATTTTAGAAGCCTTAGAATTAGCTGAAAAAGATAGTGCTGTTTCCTATATTCTCATCAATGCAAGAGGCAAAGTTTTTTCTGTCGGAGGGGACTTGGTAGAGATGAAACGAGCTGTCGATGAGGATGATATTGCATCCTTGGCTCAGATTGCAGAATTAGTCAATGCCATTTCTTATAAATTGAAGCAAATTCCTAAGCCTGTCATCATGGAAGTAGACGGAGCAGTTGCTGGTGCAGCTGCCAATATGGCCTTGGCTGTTGATTTCTGTATTGCATCGGACAAGGCTAAATTTATTCAAGCCTTTGTAGGCGTAGGCTTGGCTCCTGATGCGGGCGGTTTATTCTTGCTGACACGATCGCTAGGAGCGACTCGGGCAACGCAACTTGCTATGACCGGTGAAGCTTTTACAGCTGAGAAGGCTTTAGAAGCAGGAGCTGTCTATCGTCTGTGTGCTAGTGAGCAACTGGAAAAGACAAGAGAGCAACTGTTGAAGAAGTTGAGAAGAGGCTCTACTAACTCTTACGCAGCCATTAAGAAATTGGTCTGGGAGAGCGAGTTTAAGCAGTGGCATGAATATGCCAAATTGGAACTGGAGCTACAGGAAACTCTATCTTATACCGAAGATTTTAAGGAAGGTGTTCGTGCACATTCTGAAAGAAGACGTCCAAAATTTTTGGGGAAATAATAAAATACTTGCGCAATTCTTTGAAGTTTGATATACTTTTTTTGTCAAATGTTTTGATAGTTAAACTTTTTTTGATGAGGGAGGGAAAAAAATTGGACTACCAACGGATCAATGACTATTTAACATCTATTTTTAATAACGTCCTGGTGATTGAGGAAGTGAGTTTGAGAGGTAGTCGTTTCAAGGATATCTCCATCAAGGAAATGCACACGATTGATGTGATTGGCAAGTTTCCAGATGTGACTCCAAGTCAAGTGTCCAAAGAGTTGATGGTAACTCTAGGAACAGTGACAACTAGCTTGAACAACTTGGAACGAAAAGGTTACATCGAACGTTTACGTTCAGATCAGGATCGTCGTGTAGTACATCTGCATTTGACAAAGAAAGGTCGCTTGGTACATCGACTACATAAGCGTTTCCACAAGGCCATGGTTGAAAGAATCATCGAAGGCATGAGCCCAGAGGAAATGGATGTCATGAGTAAAGGTTTGACCAATCTTTATCAATTTTTGGAGGATTTGAAATAATGGCTTTTGCGAAAATAAGCCAGGTTGCTCATTATGTTCCAGAGCAGATTGTCACAAATGAAGATTTGGCTCAGATTATGGATACGAGTGACGAATGGATTTCAAGTCGAACTGGAATCAAAGAGCGTCGCATTTCTAAGACCGAGTCAACTGGGGATTTGGCTACTGAAGTTGCCAAACAGCTTTTAGAGAAGGCAGGGCTAGCTGCTGAGGAGGTGAATTTCATCATCTTAGCTACGATGACACCTGACTCGATGATGCCTTCTACAGCCGCTCGTGTTCAGGCTAGAATCGGTGCTCGTAAGGCCTTTGCATTTGATCTCACCGCCGCTTGTAGTGGTTTCACCTTTGCCCTTTCAACAGCTGAGAAATTCATATCATCAGGTCGCTTTAGCAAGGGCTTGGTCATCGGTAGTGAAACTATGTCCAAAACCTTGGACTGGACAGATCGTTCAACAGCTGTCCTATTTGGAGATGGAGCTGGTGGCGTCTTGTTAGAAGCAAGCGATAAGCAACATTTCCTAGCGGAGAGTCTCAATAGCGATGGTTCACGTAGTGAGTGCTTGACCTATGGGCAGACAGGCTTGACTTCCCCATTTTCAGTTCAAGAAAAGCCAGACGCTTTCTTGAAAATGGATGGTCGAGCAGTTTTTGACTTTGCAATTCGAGATGTTGCTAAGTCTATCAAGGAGACCATAGAGATGAGTCCTGTATCTGCAGAAGAACTAGACTATCTCCTGCTTCATCAGGCCAATAACCGTATCTTGGATAAGATGGCTAGAAAGATCGGTGTAGATCGTGATAAGCTTCCCGCAAATATGACCAAGTATGGCAATACTAGTGCGGCAAGTATTCCGATTTTGCTTTCAGAGTGTGTAGAAGAAGGGCTAATCCATTTGGATGGTAGCCAAAAAATACTCTTATCAGGCTTCGGTGGAGGTTTGACATGGGGCACACTTGTTGTTACAATTTAGGTAATGATGTGGTAAACACATTTTTATAAAAACTATTTATTTTAAAGGAGTCTATCATGGCAGTATTTGAAAAAGTACAAGAAATTATCGTTGAAGAACTTGGAAAAGATGCATCAGAAGTAACACTTGAATCTACTTTTGATGATTTAGAAGCAGATTCATTGGACTTGTTCCAAGTAATCTCAGAAATTGAAGACGCTTTTGATATCCAAATCGAAGCAGAAGACAATTTGAAAACAGTTGGTGACTTGGTTGCTTACGTTGAAGAGCAAACAAAATAATTTAAATAAATGGAGAAGGAGTAGGGAAACCCGCTCCCTCTTGTTCAGGTAATAGTTTGACAGTCAAAGTATAATATGGTCGAACTATTACCTAAGCAAGACTCATGGAGGCGCTATGAAAACACGTATTACAGAATTATTGAACATTAAATATCCTATCTTTCAAGGAGGAATGGCCTGGGTTGCTGATGGTGACCTTGCTGGAGCTGTTTCAAAGGCAGGTGGTCTAGGTATCATTGGTGGAGGAAATGCTCCCAAGGAAGTGGTTAAGGCCAATATCGATAAGATTAAATCATTAACAGATAAGCCATTTGGTGTCAACATTATGCTTTTGTCTCCATTTGTTGAAGATATCGTTGATCTTGTGATTGAAGAAGGGGTTAAGGTTGTTACAACTGGCGCAGGGAATCCAAGTAAATACATGGAACGATTCCATGAGGCAGGGATTACTGTTATTCCAGTTGTCCCAAGTGTGGCTTTGGCAAAACGCATGGAAAAAATTGGTGCGGATGCCGTCATTGCTGAAGGTATGGAAGCTGGGGGACACATTGGCAAGTTAACAACTATGACCTTGGTTCGTCAAGTTGTAGCTGCTGTTTCAATTCCTGTTATTGCTGCTGGAGGTATAGCGGACGGCGAGGGTGCAGCTGCTGGCTTTATGCTTGGTGCAGAAGCTGTGCAAGTAGGAACTCGTTTTGTAGTTGCTAAAGAATCAAATGCCCATCCAAACTATAAAGCTAAAATTTTAAAAGCTCGTGATATTGATACAACGATTTCAGCACAACATTTTGGACACGCAGTTCGTGCCATTAAAAACAAATTGACTCGTGATTTCGAGCAAGCTGAAAAAGATGCCTTCAAACAAGAAAATCCAGATTTAGAAATTTTTGAACAAATGGGCGCAGGAGCCTTAGCTAAGGCTGTTGTCCATGGTGATGTGGATGGCGGTTCAGTGATGGCTGGTCAGATTGCAGGTCTGGTTTCGAAAGAAGAAACTGTTGAAGAAATCTTAAAGGATATTTACTACGGTGCAGCTAAGAAAATACAGGAAGAAGCCGCTCGTTGGGCAGGAGTTACAAGAAATGACTAAAACAGCCTTTTTATTTGCAGGTCAAGGAGCCCAGTACCTTGGAATGGGACGTGAACTATACGACCAATATGCTATCGTCAAGGAAACAATCGACCAAGCTAGCCAGGTCTTAGGTTATGATCTTCGTGACTTGATTGATAACGATGAAACGAAGCTAAATCAGACTCGTTACACACAACCAGCTATTTTGGCTACATCCGTTTCCATTTACCGACTACTAAAGGAGAAGGGTTACCAACCAGATATGGTGGCAGGTCTGTCTCTTGGTGAATATTCTGCCCTCGTAGCTAGTGGTGCTTTGGATTTTGAGGATGCGGTGGCTCTAGTTGCTAAGCGTGGATCTTATATGGAAGAAGCGGCACCTGCTGGGTCTGGTAAAATGGTAGCCGTACTCAATACTCCAGTTGAAGTTATTGAACAAGCTTGTCAAGAAGCTTCTCAACTTGGTGTTGTGACTCCAGCTAACTACAATACCCCAAGTCAAATTGTTATTGGTGGTGAGGTAGTGGCGGTAGATCGTGCAGTTGAACTCTTGCAAGAAGCAGGAGCAAAGCGTTTGATTCCGCTAAATGTTTCTGGACCTTTCCATACAGCCTTATTGGAATCTGCTAGTCAAAAATTAGCTCAAGTCCTAGAAGATGTTGAGTTTAATGACTTTGCTTGTCCACTTGTTGGTAATACAGAAGCAAAAGTCATGGAAAAAGAACGAATTGCAGAACTCTTGACTCGTCAAGTAAAGGAACCTGTGCGTTTCTATGAAAGCATTGCAGTCATGCAAGAAGCTGGTGTGACGCGTTTTATCGAGATCGGTCCTGGGAAAGTCTTGTCTGGATTCGTCAAAAAGATTGATAAAACTGCTCAACTTGCAAATGTGGAAGATCAAGCAAGTTTACAAGCACTCTTAGAAAATTAGACCAAAATGGTAGAAGTTCTGAAAGGAGAAAAATGAAACTAGAACAGAAAAATGTCTTTATTACGGGCTCAAGTCGAGGAATTGGTCTTGCCATTGCTCATAAATTTGCCAGCTTGGGAGCCAACGTTGTCTTGAATAGTCGTGGTGAAATCTCCGAGGAGCTTCTAGACGAATTTAAACCTTACGGGGTGAAGGTTCTTGCTATTTCTGGTGATGTTTCTGATTTTACGGATGCAAAACGAATGGTGGACCAAGCTATTGAAGGGCTAGGTTCAGTTGACGTCCTAGTTAATAACGCCGGGATTACTCAAGACACTCTCATGCTGAAGATGACAGAAGAAGATTTTGAGAAGGTCTTGAAAGTCAATCTAACGGGAGCCTTCAACATGACGCAAGCAGTCTTGAAGCAGATGATAAAATCTCGTGAAGGGGCCATTATCAATATGTCCAGTGTCGTTGGTTTGATGGGAAATATCGGTCAAGCGAACTACGCTGCATCTAAGGCTGGTCTAATTGGATTTACCAAATCAGTAGCACGTGAGGTAGCCAATCGCAATGTGAGAGTAAATGCTATTGCGCCAGGAATGATTGAATCGGATATGACCGCTGTCTTGACAGATAAAGTAAAGGATGCCATGTTGGCGCAAATTCCGATGAAACAGTTTGGGCAAGCAGAGCAGGTAGCTGATGTGACAGCCTTTCTTGCTAGTCAAGATTATCTAACAGGACAAGTAATTGCAATTGATGGTGGACTAACCATGCAATAAGAGTTAAAATAGAGGTAGAAGAATGAAACTGAATCGAGTAGTAGTGACAGGTTATGGAGTGACATCTCCAATCGGAAACACACCAGAAGAATTTTGGAACAGCTTAAAAACTGGTAAGATTGGAATTGGTGAAATTACTAAGTTTGATCATAGTGAATTTGCAGTGCATAATGCGGCAGAAATCCAAGATTTTCCTTTTGACAAATATTTTGTAAAAAAAGATACCAACCGTTTTGATGCTTATTCTTTGTATGCGCTATATGCAGCACAAGAAGCCGTTAATCATGCAGGTCTTGAGGTAGAGGCTCTGGATAAGGATCGCTTTGGTGTCATCGTTGCTTCAGGTATCGGTGGAATCAAGGAAATCGAAGATCAAGTCATTCGCCTTCATGAAAAAGGTCCAAAACGTGTGAAACCGATGACCCTTCCAAAAGCTTTACCAAATATGGCATCAGGAAATGTTGCTATGCGTTTTGGGGCAAATGGGATTTGTAAATCTATCAATACTGCTTGTGCTTCTTCAAATGATGCAATTGGGGATGCCTTTCGTTCCATCAAGTTTGGTTACCAAGATGTTATGCTAGTTGGTGGTTCTGAGGCTTCTATCACTCCATTTGCCATTGCAGGTTTCCAAGCCTTGACAGCTCTTTCAACAACAGAGGACCCAACTCGTGCTTCTATTCCATTTGATAAGGATCGTAATGGATTTGTCATGGGTGAAGGATCAGGTATGTTGGTTCTTGAAAGTTTAGAGCATGCTGAAAAACGTAGTGCAACTATCTTAGCTGAAGTTGTTGGTTACGGTAACACTTGTGATGCCTACCATATGACTTCACCACATCCAGAAGGACAAGGTGCTATTAAAGCTATCAAACTTGCCTTGAAGGAAGCTGAAATCACACCAGACCAAGTAGCCTATGTCAATGCTCACGGTACATCAACTCCTGCTAATGAAAAGGGAGAAAGTGGAGCGATTGTATCTGTTCTAGGTAAGGATGTTCCAGTTTCTTCAACCAAATCTTTCACAGGTCATTTGCTGGGAGCAGCAGGGGCTGTTGAAGCAATCGCTACTATTGAAGCTATTCGTCAAAGCTATGTTCCAATGACAGCTGGAACGAAAGAATTATCAGACTACATTGAAGCAAACGTTATCTATGGACAAGGATTGGAACGTGAAATTCCATATGCTATCTCAAATACCTTTGGATTTGGTGGGCATAATGCAGTTCTTGCTTTCAAACGTTGGGAGAATAAGTAAAGATGAATTTAAATGAAATCAAAGACTTGATGGCGCAATTTGACCAGTCAAGCTTGAGAGAATTTTCTTATAAAAATGGAACGGACGAGTTGGTCTTCAGCAAAAATGAAGCAAAACTTGTTGCAGAAGCAAGTCCAGCACCTCAACCTGTGGTTCCAGCAACTGCACCTACAGTTGCACCTCAAGCTCCAACTTCAACACCAGCTGTAGAAGCAGTTTCAGAAACAAGCTCTACTGAATCTGTAGCTGAGGGGGACCTTGTAGAAAGTCCACTTGTCGGAGTTGCTTACTTGGCTGCCGGACCAGACAAACCTAATTTTGTTTCAGTCGGTGATACTGTTAAAAAAGGTCAAACCTTGGTCATCATCGAAGCTATGAAGGTCATGAACGAAATTCCAGCACCTAAAGATGGTGTCGTAACAGAAATTCTTGTTGCCAATGAAGAAATGGTTGAGTTCGGGAAAGGCTTGGTACGTATCAAATGATTGATATTCAAGGAATTAAAGAAGCTTTGCCTCACCGCTATCCTATGCTCTTAGTGGATCGTGTTTTGGAAGTTAGTGAAGATTCAATCGTTGCTATTAAAAATGTGACGATTAACGAACCTTTCTTCAATGGACACTTTCCAGCTTACCCTGTGATGCCAGGTGTCTTGATCATGGAAGCTTTGGCACAAACAGCAGGTGTTTTGGAATTATCAAAACCTGAAAACAAAGGGAAGCTGGTCTTCTACGCTGGTATGGACAAAGTTAAATTTAAAAAACAAGTTGTTCCTGGTGATCAGCTTGTCATGACAGCAACTTTTGTCAAACGTCGTGGCACAATCGCCGTAGTAGAAGCGAAGGCAGAAGTAGATGGTAAGCTTGCAGCAAGCGGTACTTTAACCTTTGCTATTGGAAACTAGGGAGGTTTTCCATGTTTCGTAAGATTTTAATTGCCAATCGTGGTGAAATTGCTGTTCGTATTATTCGTGCGGCACGAGAGTTAGGAATCGCAACAGTCGCTGTCTATTCGACTGCTGACAAGGAAGCTCTCCACACGCTTTTGGCTGATGAGGCTATCTGTATCGGCCCTGGGAAGGCTACAGAATCTTATCTGAACATCAATGCCATCCTTTCAGCTGCGGTCTTGACTGAAGCTGAAGCCATTCACCCTGGATTTGGTTTTTTAAGTGAAAATTCCAAATTTGCAACCATGTGTGAAGAAGTTGGGATCAAATTTATCGGACCATCAGCTCGTGTCATGGATATCATGGGGGATAAAATTAACGCCCGTGCTCAAATGATTAAGGCTAATGTACCTGTCATTCCAGGATCAGATGGAGAAGTCCATACTGCAGAAGAGGCCCTCGCTATTGCCGAAAAAATTGGTTATCCAGTTATGCTGAAAGCTTCAGCTGGCGGTGGTGGAAAAGGGATTCGAAAGGTTGAAAAAGCAGAAGATCTTGTGTCAGCCTTTGAAACAGCCTCTAGTGAAGCTAAAGCCAACTTTGGTAATGGAGCTATGTACCTAGAGCGTGTGATTTATCCTGCTCGACATATTGAAGTACAGATTCTTGCTGACCAGATGGGTCATGTTATTCACCTTGGTGAACGTGACTGTTCGCTGCAACGGAATAACCAAAAGGTTTTAGAAGAAAGTCCTTCGATTGCTATTGGGAAAACCCTTCGTAATGAAATTGGTGCTGCGGCAGTTCGTGCAGCGGAGTCTGTTGGTTACGAGAATGCTGGGACCATTGAATTCCTGCTAGATGAAGCGACTGGTAAATTCTACTTTATGGAAATGAATACGCGTGTCCAAGTAGAACATCCAGTAACCGAATTTGTATCTGGTGTGGATATTGTCAAGGAACAAATCCGTATCGCAGCAGGTCAACCTTTGACCTTGAAGCAAGAAGATATTGTTCTAAAAGGACATGCCATTGAGTGCCGTATCAATGCAGAAAACCCAGCCTTTAATTTTGCACCAAGTCCAGGTAAGATTACCAATCTTTATCTACCAAGTGGTGGTGTGGGCTTGCGTGTGGACTCAGCAGTTTATCCAGGTTATACCATTCCACCATACTATGATAGTATGATTGCTAAAATTATTGTTCATGGTGAAAATCGTTTTGATGCACTTATGAAAATGCAACGAGCTCTTTATGAACTCGAAATTGAAGGGGTTGTCACCAATGCTGATTTCCAACTGGATCTGATTTCAGATCGTCGAGTGATAGCAGGAGACTATGATACTTCATTCTTGATGGAAACTTTCTTACCACACTATCAAGAAAAAGAATAATGTAAAAAGAGTATGAGACTGAAAAGGGGGATGTATGGCTCTATTTAGTAAAAAAGATAAATATATACGAATTAATCCCAATCGTTCGACTGTAAATCAACCTCAGATCAAGCCAGAGGTTCCAGATGAGCTCTTCTCCCAATGTCCAGGTTGCAAATATACAATTTACCAAAAGGACTTGGGGAGTGAGCGGATATGCCCTCACTGTGGCTATACCTTCCGTATTTCAGCTCAAGAGCGTTTAGCTTTAACCATTGATATGGGGACGTTTTTGGAAATGTTTAAAGGGATTGAGACCCAGGATCCTTTGAATTTTCCAGGCTATCGTAAAAAATTGACTTTGATGCGTGAAAAGACAGGTCTTGATGAGGCTGTTGTAACAGGAACAGCTTTGATTAAGGGAGAGAAGGTTGCCCTTGGCATCATGGATTCTAACTTTATCATGGCGTCAATGGGGACAGTTGTTGGTGAGAAAATCACTCGCTTATTCGAATTTGCCACAGATGAGAAATTGCCAGTCGTCTTGTTTACGGCTTCTGGTGGTGCCCGTATGCAAGAAGGAATCATGAGTTTGATGCAGATGGCTAAAATCTCTGTAGCTGTTAAACGCCATTCCAATGCAGGTCTCTTTTATCTGACAATCCTTACGGATCCAACAACTGGAGGTGTTACAGCTTCCTTTGCTATGGAAGGGGATATCATCTTAGCAGAACCTCAAAGTCTTGTTGGTTTTGCTGGACGCCGTGTGATTGAAAATACAGTAAGAGAAGACCTACCAGAGGATTTCCAGAAAGCAGAGTTTTTACTGGAACATGGTTTTGTAGATGCAATAATTAAACGACGAGAATTGCCAGATACGATTGCTCGCTTAGTAAGACTACACAGGAGGGAGAGTTGATGAATATTGCGAAAATCGTTAGAGAAGCTCGTGAACAAACTCGCCTAACAGCCTTGGACTTCGCTACAGGAATTTTTGATGATTTTATTGAGCTGCATGGGGATCGCTCCTTCCGTGATGATGGTGCTATTATTGGTGGTATCGGTTGGTTGGGAGACCAAGCAGTGACTGTTGTTGGAATCCAAAAAGGTAAAAGTTTACAAGATAATCTTAACCGTAACTTTGGTCAACCTCATCCTGAAGGTTATCGAAAAGCCCTTCGTTTGATGAAGCAAGCAGAAAAGTTTGGTCGTCCAATTGTAACCTTTATCAATACTGCAGGTGCCTATCCTGGTGTAGGAGCAGAAGAACGTGGTCAAGGTGAAGCCATTGCTCGCAATCTCTTTGAAATGAGCGACCTAAAAGTGCCCATTATTGCCATTATTATCGGTGAAGGAGGCTCTGGTGGAGCTCTAGCTTTAGCAGTAGCTGACCGTGTTTGGATGCTAGAAAACTCTATCTATGCAGTTCTCAGTCCCGAAGGATTTGCTTCTATCTTATGGAAAGATGGAACTCGTGCTATGGAAGCAGCTGAGTTGATGAAAATCACCTCGTATGAGTTGTTGGATATGCAAGTTGTAGATAAGGTCATCTCTGAGGTGGGGCTATCAAGTAAAGATCTGATCAAGCAAGTTAAAGAACAACTTCAAGCGGAGCTAGACACACTTGGTAAACTTTCGCTAGACCAACTCATTGAAGAACGTTACCAACGCTTTAGAAAATACTAAAAAGAAAGAGAGTGGGACAGAAATCGGTAATTCGTTAGAATTCGATTTCGTCGTCCCACCTCCGCACAGTTGAGTAGGGCTGTAAAAGCTGATGAAATCAGCGTAGTAGAGCCCACTCAACCACTGCGTCTTGTTCGACAATCCAAAGACAATTGAGAGGCCAGGACTTTTGTCCCAGCCTCTTTTTGGCTTCTATAAAAAAGACATTTCAGGATTAATAATTGACAGTTGAGGAAATAACTGCTAAAATAATCAAAAAAATATGTATAATGAACATTTAGGCTTAGAAACATATCATTTAAGAAGCTACTTGACAGATATATTTACAGTTCTTTCGTTTGAAGACTTGGAGCAAGTTTCAGGCGGTGGTATGATTTGGTTAGTTGACGATAAACATTGGACTTGGCCTTATGCGTATAGTATAGCAACAGATCAGAAAACTATACTTGCTGATGTGACTAGACGTGATTCTGGTGTTGGCTATTGATAAGTTAAAGGAGTGAGTATGAAAAAACTAGGGCATTTGGGAATATTTGCATTACTGCTAGTTCTATCAATCTATTTACTAGAGTTAAGTAGTTTACATCTGGCTCCTTTTTTAGGATGGGGAATAGATGGCTATTCTGTCATTTTAGCAGTTGAAGAGGTAGCTCTTTTAGTACTCTTTGTCTACTGGTTAAAAAAGAAAAAAATGCTCTTTATCTTTGAAAAACAGTCTTGGAACTTGTCAAGGATCTTCTACCTTGTACTCAGTCTAGTGGCTTGCTATTTTGTTCGGCAGTTGGTCAATGCTTTTTACATGCAGTACCACCATTTAATTGATAACAAGTATATCTTTCAAGACTCCCTTTCAACTTTAGTTTCGAGCGGGGAAGCAACGTTTTTATCGACTGTATTCTATTTTTTTTCAAGTATCATCATTGGCCCTATATTGGAGGAAACAGTTCATAGGGGATATTTTATGAATACCTTTTTTCCCCAGTCCAAGTATTACTTAGATGTCATCTTTTCATCTCTAATCTTTGGACTCAGTCATTTAGTATTAACACATCGTGATCCCATTAGTTTGATGATGTATAGTTTTTTCGGTCTCTTCTTTGCCCTCGTTTATCGCCTTACAGGAAATTTTCGATTGACCGTCCTTTGCCATATTTTTTTAAACTTTCTCCCTAATGCAAAACCCATCTGGATTTTTGTTTATAATTTTATTTATTATCGTTTTTTTAGATAGTAGTAATAAGAAAAAGTGTTTGGCAGAAGTCAAGCACTCTTTTGATTCTTCTCCAAAGAAAGTTAGCTCTCTTTTTTTTTATTAATTAAGGTATGTTTCAAAAGTAAAGTATACATTTCAGGTTGAAAAATTGACAGTTGAGTAAATGGATGAGAGTGTGGTCAAAAAAGATGTATATCATATAATAAGAAATGATAATCTGATGGACTAGTCACTAGGCTAGGAAGAAAGAATGAAATAATTTTCATATACTCTATTTTACTACTTTAAAATCGTTATTGAGGTATAGTAGTAAATGGAAGAGTTAACTAGCCATTGAGAAGATATGTAGATTTGGTAATGTTTATTGCTTGGAAAGAAGTAAAGATGAAAAAACTAAGATCATTTGGAATATTTTTATTCATTATTATCCTATCCACCTATTTACCACAAACGATTGGTTTGTATGCGTCGATCATTTTAGGTCTAGGTATAGATAGCTATTCTATTATTTTAACAATGGAGTTAGTGTTGAGTCTCTTTCTTTTAGTTTGGTGGTTACAAAGGAAAAAGATGCTCTTTGTCTTTGAAAAAAAGAGTTGGAACTGGTCAACGCTCTTTTACTTACTTGCATGCTATGTGGTATATCAAGTTTTAGGTCGCTTTTGGGAACGCTATGCTCATTTGATTGATTACAAGAATATTCATGATTACCTTTATACAACGGTGCTTTCCAATGGACGACCAACTTTTTTATCAACTGTTCTTGGTTTTATCATAGCAGTCTTTATTGGTCCTATTTTGGAAGAGACGCTTGATCGTGGGTATTTTATGAATACCTTTTTTCCAAAGTCCAAGTATTATCTGGATGTCATTTTCTCAGCTCTTATATTTGGGTCTAGTCATTTGATACTATCTCACCGAGATCCGATTAGTTTATTATATTTTAGTTTTTTAGGTTTCTTTTTCGCTCTTGTCTATCGTTATACATCTAATCTACGATTGACCATTCTTTGTCATTGTTTGTTCAACTTTTTCAACCACGCTAAACCTATTTGGATTTTTGTTTATAATTATGTCTATTATCGTTTTTTTAGATAATAGTGGTGATAGGAAAATAAAAAGTGTTTGATCTGAGTCAAACACTTTTTCTATACTTAATCTTCTTCTGTCACAAATTGACTGAGTAGTCCATTGATGAAACGGGCTGATTTTTGATCTGAAAAGCTTTTAGCAAGCTCAATGGCTTCGTTAACAGCTACGAGCTGAGGAGTATCAAATGAAGTGATTTCAAAAACTCCTAGGCGTAGAAGAGTTTTTTCCACTAAAGTCAGACGATCGATGGTCCAACCAGTTTTCAAATGTTGAGTGATTTGTTTATCCAGATCATCCTTTTTAGCTTGGACACCAGAAACGAGCTCCACAAGGAAGTTAGGAAGTTGCACATCTGCATCTTCGCGATCATGCGTGTAGGCGAAGCGACAAGCAGTTTCTAGATCTGAACCAAATTCAAGACTCATCAAAGCTTGGAAAGCACATTTACGTAGCTCACGTCTAGATTCTAATAATGGACTAGTCATTGAGGAAGTCCTCGTCGAATAAGTCTTTCAATTCTGGTTTTGGTGTTTTATCTGGAACGATACCAGCAACGTGAATGTTGACGGCAGAGATTTCAACATCAGCCATGTTACGGACAGCATCCTTAACAGCTTTCTGGATAGCCATAGCAACCTTAGGAACTTTGACACCGTACTCTAGGTAGAGGTAGATATCAGCTGTGAGCTCATCGTTAGCTTCTTTTAGGTATACGCCACGACCAAGAGAAAGTTTTGAAAGGGTGTCAGATACTGATTTGTTTGAAAAAGAGTGTACGCCTTCAACTTTCGCAGTTGCAATAGCAATAATTTTTTCAAGTACACGTGGGGCGATGACGATTTCGCCAAGTTGTTCTTCAATTCCCATAGAATGACCTCTTTCTAGTTTCTAGAGATTAGGCGCGAGAAACGTAAGTTCCTTCTGCAGTGTTGATAATCAATTTTTGACCTGCTTCGATGAAGTCTGGAACGTTCACGACAAGACCAGTTTCCATTGTTGCTGGTTTACCAGAACCTGTAACAGTAGCACCTTTGATAGATGGTTGTGTTTCAGCAACTGTCAATTCAACAGTAGTTGGTACAGTTACACCGATTACTTCAGTTCCGTAGAATTGGATTTTTACATCTGAGTTTTCAAGGATGTAAAGCAATTCGTTTTCAACATTCACAACAGGAATTTCGTATTGGTCATAAGTTTCTGTGTTCATGAAGTAAGCTGTGTCGTCCATTTTGTACAAGTATTGAGCTGGAACTGTTTCGATGATCGCTTGCTCAAATTTTTCTTCTGGACGGTAGCTTGTTTCAAAAGTTGAACCAGTGCGGACATCACGCAATTTCATACGCATAATAGTGTTTCCTTTACCTGGTTTGTGGTGGCTAGCTTCCAAAACGCGGATCAATTTTCCTTCAGCTGTTTCAAAAGTCATACCAGCCTTTAGTTTACTTGCTTCAATCATGTTTTTACCTCTTTAATAAATAGTTTACTCTTTATTGTACCATAAAATGCAATAATTCTCAAATATCAGATGAGCTTGAATTAGTTGACTGGTACGATATTTCCTTCTTCATCTTTGGTTACGAGAACATACTTACCGTCTACCTCGATGTAAAAGTTCTTGCTTGCAGTTTGCCCGTTATTTTGAACAGGGGCTTGAGTTTGGGCTTGTTGGTTGAGTTGATTGCCAAGTGTTTGTCCTAGATTCATTCCCATAATCATGTTCATACCATTGCCATTGCCTTCATTGTTAGCAGCAGCGATGAGAGCTTCATTACGAGCACGACGTTCTTCAATCTCAATCGTATTGTACTTCATAGCGACAAGCTCGCTATCAAGCTTACGGACAATATCTAAGCTTTCTTGATCATAGCTCAAATCTTCAAGTAGAATGTTGGTTGTTTCAATCCCATAAAGTCCTGCCCATACCTTGTTAACTTCTTGTTTTGCTAGCTCATTGAAAGTATCCTGATTGGCATTAAGGCTATAGATATCGACCTTGTTTTCATTGGTAAATTTAGCAATCGCAATAGCAATCTTTGGTGCGATATTTTGTCGAAGTGTTCCTTGAGCTACATTTTGCAATGTAAAAGCTTTATGGTCTTCAATCTGTTGACTGATGGAGCTAACATAGAATAGGACTGGATCAGCAACTTTGATATCAAACAAACCGTAGAAGCGGATGTTAAGTAATTGTTGATAACGTTCACTGAAGTATTCTACAGCATTCTGTGTACCGAATTTATTTCCGGCAACGGGTTGCATACGAATAAAGATGATTTCTTGTTGGGTAATGACTTGACCACCAAACGAGAAGCGATTTTTGAAATTTTCCCAAGTACCCTTTAGGCCACCTTTTTCAAGAAGCCAAGCATTGTCTCCAGAACGCCATTCGTGGCTACCAGCTTCTAAGACGTCTCCAAGGAAGGTACCGTTGTTCACTAGAATAGCGACATAGCCTTGAGGAACAATAACGACACTACCATCTGTTAGTAGTCCAGTGTTTTGATTGCTTTGTCTAGATTTGCCATCTGGATCTTTTGAAAGAAGTTGGCCTTTAATGGCCAAAGCATCTGCTGTTAGGTTATTTGGAAGTACGATAGCTTCTTTAAATTTGCTATCGTTGAAACTATTAAGCCCTGAAGATAGGGCGGCACGAATAAATCCCATAATTTCCTCCTAATTATAAAGTTCGTCTTCATCCACAACATCGTAGGTATCGAGTACCCATTGGTTTGGACTACGTGTTAGATCAGCTCCGCAGTATTCACATTGGCTAATAGCTGAGATTTTAAGTGGTGCACCACAGTTTGGACAGTGGTCACTAATGGCTTTATCATTGATATTTAGCTCAGTTTGACTTCCGTGTTTACGGATAAAGTTCATTTGATAGACTGTAAACAAGTCCTCTTGAGGATTACCTTCGATAACACGTTTGCTTTGGTCTTCAATGACATAGTCTCTGAGTGTAGATGATAGGATAACAACAAGGGTATCATTTCCATCATGATTTTCATAGAAATCTTTGATACGAACATTCTCAACATAGACTTTTTCTAAAACATTGGTTGTTTTCGCCCGAATATGATCTTCGAGTTGTGTGCTGTGTTGAGAATAGAGACTAGCGCTTTCAAGAGAACGAACCAAATTCCAGTCCTTTTTAGTCCAGGCGGCCTGTAACTGAATGTAGACTTCCTTAACCCAAGATGTGAAAGTCCTTGCGTCAAAGTTTGGATCAGCTTGTTTAAGACGATTGATTGCTGAACGATTATTTTCAACTATACGATAGCGAGGAGGCTCAGTCTTGTAACTAGTAGAGCTAGTATAGGACTTGTCAGAAGATTTGCGATCGTTCATATATTTAGTAAGGATAATGGCGATATAGATAAAGATGACTAGCATGACTAGTCCATTCATTCCAAAGCCAAGTAACCCTGAACTGAAGGAACTACCACCAGAACGGTAGCTACTTCTGTAGGAAGAACTACCGCTATTACTGCTACTGGAACGACTTCGGCTACTACTTGAACTGGAATGACTCCGACTGCTACTTGAACTGGAGCTACTACGGCTAGAGCTACCACTTCGAGAATGTCCTACCCCTGCATCGATGGATTGCATGGGTGTAACGAAAAGGAGTAGTAAACAGGTGGCGAGAAGAGTATATAACTTTTTCATATGTCTCCTAACTATATGAATGCATACTGCAAGGCATCAGAACTGCTAGTTTTGCTAGCAGTTTGGTGTCAGTTATACTTTAAATGAATTACTCATTTTTCAACTTAGCCAATTCTTGGGCAAGTAGTTTAAGAGCGACTTGTGGGTTAGCTTGACCCTTGGTTGCTTTCATGAGGAAGCCGGTGAAGGCCTTGTCAGCGTTACGTTTTCCTGACTTGAAGTCGGCAACAGCGGCTTCGTTATCCGCAAAGACTTGATGAATAATTGGAATCAAAACATCAGGATCTGAGATTTGAACTAAACCAGCTTTTTCCACGTATTCACGTGCTCCACCACCATTTTTAGCTAGGTGAACAAAGACTTTCTTGGCAATCTTAGACGAAATAGTACCGTCTTCGATGATGGCAATCATTTCAACCAAGTTTTCTGGTGTCAATTGGATTTGTTCTAGTGTCTTGCCTTCTGCGTTCAAGAATTGAGCGACTTCACCTTGGAGCCAGTTAGAAACTTGTTTAGCATCACCACCGAGGGCGACAGCTTTTTCAAAGAAATCAGAAGTGACTTTGTTTGCAGTCAACTGGCTAGCATCGTAGTCTGATAGACCAAGTTGAGATACGTAGCGAGCACGGCGTTCTTTTGGAAACTCTGGCAATTCAGTACGCATTTCCTCAATCCATTCATCTGAGATTTCAAAGAGTGGTAGGTCTGGTTCTGGGAAGTAGCGGTAGTCTGCAGCACCTTCCTTGACACGCATGAGGATGGTTGCTTTGTTCGCTTCATCGTAACGGCGTGTTTCTTGGCGGATTTGACCACCTGAACGAAGGATTTCAGCCTGACGTTGCACTTCGTACTCAAGACCCTTGCGGACATTTGAGAAGGAGTTGAGGTTCTTCAACTCAGTCTTGGTACCGAATTTTTCTTGACCATAAGGACGAAGGGAGATGTTAGCATCCACACGCATAGAACCTTCTTCCATCTTAACGTCAGAAATACCAGCGTATTGGATAACTTCCTTGAGGGCTGTAAGATATGCATAAGCTTCTTCTGGTGAGCGCATGTCTGCTTCAGATACAATCTCAATCAATGGCACCCCTTGACGATTAAGGTCGACATAAGAGAAACCATCTGTTCCGTGAGTATTTTTACCAGCATCTTCTTCCAAGTGGGCACGCTCGATACCGATTTTCTTAGTTGTACCGTCCTCAAGTTCTACTTCAATCCATCCATTGTAACCAATTGGCTCATCAAATTGAGAAATTTGATAGGCTTTAGGATTATCTGGATAGAAGTAGTTCTTACGGTCAAAGTGCATCTTCTTGTGGATGTCCATGTTGAGGGCAAGAGCGGCCTTGATACCGGCATCGACAACACCCTTATTGAGAACTGGCAGTACGCCTGGGAAAGACCAGTCAATCACGTTTGTATTGGCATTTTGGTCATTTCCAAAGTGGGCAGAAGTAGGTGAGAAGATTTTTGAATTGGTGTTGAGCTCTACGTGGACTTCAAGTCCAATGACTGTTTCAAAGTTCATTAGTTATCACCTCCAAAAATCACGGGTTGTTGTTTGTGGTAGTCTGTTGTTGCTTCAAAAGCAGCAGCAGCTTGGTAGATAGTCTCTTCAGAGTATTTTGGACCAATCAATTGTAGACCGACAGGTAGTCCTTGAGCAAATCCTGCAGGAATTGAAATTCCTGGGAGGCCTGCCAAGTTGACTGGGATTGTCAAGAGGTCAGCCAAGTACATGGCAACTGGATCGTGGTTGAGTGAATCCAAGTCAAAGGCTACGCTTGGAGCTGTTGGACCAAGGATGAGATCGTAATCTGCAAAGACTTTTTCAAAATCTTGGATGATGAGAGTACGAACTTGACCAGCTTTTTTGTAGTAGGCATCGTAGTAACCTGATGAAAGACTAAAAGTACCAAGCATGATCCGACGTTTTACTTCGTCACCGAAGCCTTGGCTACGAGTGTTAACGTAAATCTCGTCCAAGTTTTTAGCGTCCTCAGCACGGAAACCATAGCGGATACCGTCAAATCGTTGCAAGTTTGATGATGCTTCTGATGAAGCGATGATGTAGTATACAGCAACCCCATATTTTGAGTGTGGAAGGCTAACTTCTTCCACGATAGCACCTAGTTTTTCAAAGTGTTTGGCTGCGTTGAGGATAGTTTCTTTAACTTCTGGGTCAATCCCTTCACCAAGGTATTCCTTAGGCAAAGCAATTTTCATGCCCTTGATGTCTTGACCGATTTTTGAAGTAAAGTCAGCAATGCGTACAGGAGCAGAAGTAGAGTCTTTTGCATCTTTGCTAGCAATAGCATTGAGCAAGAGCGCATTTTCCTTAACGGTAGGAGCAAAAGGTCCAATCTGGTCTAATGAGCTACCAAAGGCAATCAGACCAAAACGTGAAACTGTTCCGTAGGTTGGTTTGAGACCGACAATTCCGTTGAATGCAGCCGGTTGGCGGATGGATCCACCTGTATCAGAACCAAGAGACAAACGGACTTGTCCTGAAGCTACAGAAGCTGCGGAACCACTAGATGATCCACCAGGAACCTTGTTGTGGTCCCAGGCATTTTTAGTTGCACCGTAGTAAGATGTTTCACCAGAACCACCCATGGCAAACTCGTCCATGTTGGTTTTCCCAACGACAATCATACCTTTGGCTTTTGCATTGGAAACGGCTGTCGCGTCAAAGATTGGCTCGTAGTTGTAGAGCATTTTTGAGGCAGCAGTTGTGAGGATACCGTCTGTAGAGATGTTATCCTTAACTGCAAGCGGAATTCCTGAAAGGACATTATCAGCATCAATTCCAGCGTCATCAATAGCCTTAGCTTGAGCAAGAGCTTGATCTTCAGCGATAGTGACAAAGGCATTGATAGCCTCTTCACGCGCCTTGATATCTTCAAGCGTTGCTTGAGTTAGTTCAGTTGCCGAAATTTCCTTAGAAACAAGGAGATTGTGCAACTCTTCAATGGTTTTATTATTAAAAGTCATTAGGCATCTCCTCCATCATCTAGGATAGCTGGTACCTTGATATAGTAATTATCTTTTTCAGGTACATTTTTAAATAAGCGGTCACGGTCTGTTCCTTCTTCGGCTACGTCAGGTCGGAGAACGGTTTTACGGTCAGCCATGGTAGTAGTAGGTGCAACACCAGTAGTGTCGACTTCGCCCAGCAATTCGACCATATCAACAATTTTAGACAAGGTTGTCGCAAACTCAGCAGTTTCTTCTTCTGAGAATTTTAATTTTGAAAGATTGGCAACGTGAGTCACCTCTTCTTGCGTAATTTTCATCTGGTATCCTTTCGTGAAATGATGATTATTTATCTGTTCTATTTTACCATATTTTCCTATAAATAAGGTGAGCTAAGCTGAAAAGAAATAGAAATTGAAAAAAGGTTTTTAATTCGATATAATGGTTGAAATTAGAAGAAAGAATAGCGGTAGTTTCTAGGTGGTAAACAAGATGGAGACATTTACCGATTCGAACAAGTTGAGGAGGACATATGAAAATTTGGGATTTACTTTTTACCAGTAAAAAAACAGTTCCTCCACACTTGGGAGCATGGTACATTTTGTTGCCGATTTCTTTGCTAGTTATAACTGCTTTATCGATTCGCTATGCAAGCTCTAAACGTTATCGAGATTTTTGGTATTGGGGACAATTGATTCAACTGCTGATTATCAACGCATGGTATATTGCTGCGCGCCTACCGCTATCTGAGGCCCTCCCTTTTTACCACAGTCGTATGGCCATGTGGATGATTCTTTTTGCACCAAATAAGACATTTTTCAAACAATATTTTGCCTTAGTGGGAGTCTTTGGTTCTATCATGGCTTTAGTTTATCCAGTCTTTTATCCCTTTCCTTTCCCTCATGTCTCCTCGCTGAACAATGTTTTCGGACACTGGGCACTCTTAGCCAACTGCTTGATTTATCTTGTTAGCTATTATGAGGTTGAAAAAGGGGATACTTGGAAAATATGCCTGATGACTTTTGGAGTCAATGCCATTATCTGTCTAGCCAACCTCTTGACAGGAGGAAATTACGGCTTTATGAGCAAGCCCCCTGTAATTGGCGACCATGGTAGCTTGCTTAACTATCTCATCGTAACTATTTTGATGACAGGAATTCTCATCTTCATCAATCAACTTGTTAAATATAAATATAAGAATCGTTAACAAAAAACTAAATTCTTTACTTTAAGGAGAGACTCTATGCATCATTTTATTACAAGGACCCAAACGACACCACCGCCTATTCCGATTTTTTGGTATGGAGTTATGATAGGCCTTCTTGCCTTGTCTATTTATGCTTCTCTTACTTACTACAAAAATCCCAAATTTGTTCGATTGTTTAAGTGGATTCAAATAGCGCAACTGCTAGCGCTCTATACTTGGTATGTTGGATTCGGTATTCCGTTTTCGAACAGCCTGCCTCTTTACCATTGTCGTCTGGCCATGTTCGCGGTTGTTTTCCTGCCAGATAAGTGGGAAATTAAGCAGTATTTTGCACTTTTGGGAGCCAGTGGAGCAGTATTTGCTTTGGGCTATCCCGTTTTTGATCCATATGATTTCCCGCATATCACTAGCTTTTCATTCTTGATAGGGCATTACGCTCTCTTAGTCAATTCCCTGGTTTATCTGATGAATCACTACGATAAGACCTTGCTTAAAAAGTATCGAATTATCGCCTACACTTTTGTTCTCAATCTTTTCCTAGTTGGAGTCAATCAAGTAACAGGTGGAAATTATGGGCTTTTGAATACGACGCCGTTTATTTCAGATGCTCCTATATGGATCAAGTATCTTATGGTTTCAATCATTCTATCTGCAGCCCTAGTACTCTTTGATATCTTGTTTAAGAGACGTTGGCAAAAGAAAATGGCACTAGAAACAATTCATCTGTGAAGTCATATTAAGAGTGACAAATATAAATAATCAACAAAAGAATATAAAGAGCAGGTCAACTTTCTTGGTCTGCTTTTCTTTTATAAGCGATTGAAAAACTCTCTAAAATCCGATATAATGGAGTGTTGAAAGGAATGTTAGAGTCCGATGTAACAAAGAGCAGATTATCAATCAGAATAATTAAAAAGTAGAAAGAAAGAGAAATATGACTATTCAAGAAGAAATTAAGAAACGCCGTACCTTTGCCATCATCTCTCACCCGGACGCGGGGAAGACAACTATTACTGAGCAGTTGCTCTACTTTGGGGGAGAGATTCGTGAGGCTGGTACTGTTAAAGGAAAGAAAACAGGGACTTTTGCTAAGTCTGACTGGATGGATATCGA
The DNA here is from genome assembly GCA_963524795.1 of uncultured Streptococcus sp. GTDB lineage: Bacteria > Bacillota > Bacilli > Lactobacillales > Streptococcaceae > Streptococcus. The sequence continues at coordinate 16,551 of CAURIB010000001.1, read as the reverse complement.
GAAACAACGTGGGATTTCGGTAACCTCATCTGTGATGCAGTTTGACTATGATGGCAAACGCGTAAACATCCTAGACACACCAGGGCACGAGGACTTCTCAGAGGATACCTATCGTACCTTGATGGCAGTGGATGCTGCGGTCATGGTCGTGGACTCTGCCAAGGGTATCGAGGCCCAAACTAAAAAATTGTTTGAGGTTGTAAAACACCGCGGGATTCCTGTCTTTACCTTTATGAATAAGCTGGACCGTGATGGTCGTGAGCCCCTAGATCTCTTGCAGGAATTGGAAGAAGTTCTAGGTATTGCCAGTTATCCAATGAACTGGCCAATCGGGATGGGGAAAGCCTTTGAGGGGCTCTATGACCTCTATAACCAACGCTTGGAACTCTATAAAGGGGATGAACGCTTTGCTAGCCTAGAAGATGGAGATAAGCTTTTTGCAAGCAATCCTTTCTATGAGCAAGTGAAAGAAGATATCGAACTATTAAATGAAGCAGGAAATGAATTCTCAGAAGAAGCTATTCTTGCAGGTGATTTGACACCAGTCTTCTTTGGATCAGCCCTAACTAACTTTGGTGTGCAGACCTTCCTTGAAACCTTCCTCAAATTTGCTCCAGAACCTCATGGTCACAAGAAAACAGACGGAGAAATTGTTGATCCTTATGATAAGGACTTCTCAGGCTTTGTCTTTAAAATCCAAGCCAATATGGACCCTCGTCACCGTGACCGTATTGCCTTTGTCCGTATCGTATCTGGTGAATTTGAGCGTGGGATGAGTGTCAATCTCCCTCGTACTGGTAAGGTAGCTAAGTTATCTAACGTGACTCAATTTATGGCAGAAAGTCGTGAGAATGTCACCAATGCCGTAGCTGGAGATATTATCGGGGTTTATGATACAGGTACCTACCAGGTTGGAGATACGCTAACTGTTGGGAAAAACAAGTTTGAGTTTGAACCACTGCCAACCTTTACTCCAGAGATTTTTATGAAGGTTTCGCCTAAGAACGTTATGAAACAAAAATCATTCCACAAGGGAATGGAACAGTTGGTACAAGAAGGAGCTGTCCAGCTTTATAAGAATTACCAAACAGGTGAGTACATGCTAGGTGCTGTTGGACAACTCCAGTTCGAAGTGTTTAAGCATCGCATGGAAGGTGAGTACAATGCTGAAGTTATCATGACTCCAATGGGTAAAAAGACCGTTCGTTGGATTAAACCTGAAGATTTAGATGAGCGCATGTCATCTAGTCGAAACATCTTGGCAAAAGACCGCTTTGACCAACCTGTCTTCCTCTTTGAAAACGACTTTGCTCTCCGCTGGTTTGTGGACAAGTATCCAGATGTTGAGTTGGAAGAGAAAATGTGATTCAGTAAGCCTACTTGATTGCAAAGCAATCTAAGTAGGCTACGGCAAGTCCTATTAGACTTGCCTAACTGCCTCACTAACTGAGTTTTACAAATGGAATCGATTTGTAAAACTCAGTGTCGTAATAGTTAGAAAGCGAACTAGCTAACTGCCTTACTAACTACGTTTGGCAAATAAAATCGATTTGCCAAACTCCGTGTCGTAGTGTAAAAATCGGTTTACTTAAACGCTTCACTAGGAAAAGTCCACGGATGGTATTGATTCGTGGACTTTTTCGTCGTAATAGTTAGAAAGCGGTCTAGCTACCTGCCTTACTAACTTCGTTTGCCAAATAGAATCGATTTGCCAAACTGTGTGTCGTTGTGAAAAAGAGTATCTGAGTTGGTAACTTACCTTAAAACTATTGCAAAAAGCCAAGAAAATCCCTTCCTTGGCTTTTGTTGTAGCTTGCTATTTAGAATTTTCCTAAAACTCCGTCCCAAATCGGGACGGAGTTTAGGAGGTCTTTTAAGTCGCTAATCGGTAAACAGCTTCAGCATAGATATCCATAGCATGATAGAGATCATCTAAGATAGCATATTCATTTGCTTGGTGTTCTGTTTGCTCTCTTCCTGGGAAGAGAGCACCAAAAGCGACACAGTTTGGCATCGTACGTGCAAAGGTTGCACCGCCAGATGATAGAGCGGGACTCTTGTCACCAGTTTTTTCTTCATAAACCTGCATGAGAGTAGTGACGAGTGTGCTATCTCTTACAACGTAAAGTGGTGCCAGGTAGTCAAATTCATGGTAGCTAAGTTGGTAAGCTTTTGCGCACTCTATCAGCTGATGAACAAGGGCATCCTTGTCTGCAAGGACTGGGATTCGAATATCAATTCGAATTTCAGAACTTTCGGGAGTAATGGTTAAGGCAGCCACATTAAAGGATAAATGTCCAGAAGGCTGGTCGCTGATATCACCAAAGATTTCTTTTCCTTGACCATCTTGACCAACTTCTTTGGCAAGAAATGTAAGTGCAGGATGGGATTGAATGGAATCAAGCACGGTGGCTAATCGAATGACTGCATTAATCCCTTGGCTAGCATCCTTGGCATGCTTAGATACTCCTAGAACAGTAAGGTTCTGATCATTTTGTTGATAATCGTAGCCAGCAGCTATTAGGCCTGCCTGGATCTGATCCATAAGTGGTCCTTGATAGGTTGCCTTATCAGGAACGACATTGAAAGCTCCACCTACATCTAAGGCGAGTTGTTCTGATCCAGGTCCATGAAGTTTGACCTGAAGGAGTCCTTTTTCTGCATAGGTTAATGGGAACGATGAATCAGGAGCAAATCCCATGCTGGCTTGCTCTTCAATGGCATTATATCTTGCCATACAACGCCAAAGTGTTTCTTCATCAGTGCCAAATATGAACCGAACCCGTTTTTTGAATTGAATTCCTTGGTCAAGCAGGCTTTTGACTGCGTAAAGGGCTGCAAGAGAAGGTCCTTTATCATCCTGAGAACCCCGACCATAAACCCGCCCATCTCTGATACTAGCTTCAAATGGAGGAGTTTCCCAGTCTGTCAAATCGCCTGCAGGAACGACATCTAGGTGGCAGAGGATGGCAAGGAGATCCCCCTCACCAACTTCTGCATACCCATAATATCCTTGAGGATCAAGGTAGGTTTTAAAACCAAGTTCTTGACATAAGTCCAGCGTTTTTTTCAGGACATCTTGAATTGCTTGACCAAAGGGAGTGCCATTTTCACCTTCATTGAGAACAGAAGGATAAGAGATGATTGTTTTCAAATTTTGAAGAAAATCCTCTTTGATTGATTCTGTAATATAGGATTTCATCCGTATTTCCCTCTTTATTATAAGAATGGCACAAAGGTACCTAAGATGAGAAGTAGAATACTTGCAACGACAATGACGATGACGAGTTTTCCAACAAATTTCCACCAAGTTCCAAGGCTGACACGACCAAGAGCAAGAGCACCCATAACAATACCTGAAGTAGGAGTCACAAGGTTAAGGACACCAGATGCAGATTGGTAGGCAGTGACGATAAGGCTTGCTTTAACATTGACGAACTCTCCAAGAGGAGCCATGATACCCATAGTTGCACTAGCAAGACCAGATGAAGAAGGAATGAGGAAGGACATAGGTAGGTAGAAGATATAGGTCAATACGATGAAGATTTGAGGAGAAAGACCTTGAAGGCCAACTTCACCCCAATGTAGGATAGTTGCAGTAATCATACCATCGTTCATGATAACTTGGATACCACGAGCAACCGCACAAATCAAGGCAACTGAAAGCAAATCTGCAGCACCAGTTAAGAAGGTTGAGACAATCTTGCTTTCTTTGAGACCATAGACAACACCGATCAAGATACCCATAACGGCAAAGAGCATAGCGCCTTCTGGGAAGTACCAGCTACCAAATGGTTGAGCAGATGAACCGATAACTCCTCCAATTACAGGAAGGCCGATTAACCAATTCTTGAAGTCTTCAAATACAGTAACATGCAAATCAACCCAAGGGATGAAACTTGCAATCATAATGATAAAGGTTAATACAAATAAAGCGAGGACATGTTTTTGTTTCTTGCTCAAGGTAGATGGTGCATCATCGTTTTCTGAAACATTAAAGTGTTTGATATCTTCTTCGCGTTGAGCGTAAACGAGTGATTTAGTAGGATCTTTTTGAATCTTTTCTGCATAACGATAGACAAAGTAAGTGCTGATACCTGTCATTACAAACCAGAAGATAACACGGAGAATAACCCCATCCATAGAAGAGATTCCCGCAGTATCAGAGGCGATAACAGTAGCAAATGGATTCAATGTAGATGCCAAACAACCAACTTGAGAACCTAGTAAGATGATGGCTACGGCAGTGATACTGTCAAAACCAACTGCCATCATTACAGGGACAAGAAGGGGATAGAAGGCCATGGTTTCTTCACCCATACCATAGGTAGTTCCTCCAAGTGCGAAGAGGGGCATGAGGATGAGAATCAACATTTTTTCGCGGCCCTTGTATTTTTTAACGATGGAGGCAATCCCTACATCGAGTGTACCAGTAGCGTTTACGACACCAAGGAAACCTCCGACCATAAGGATAAAGAAGGCAACGTCGATTGCTGCGCTAGTTGGTTTGTGACCGAGCATGGCACGAATTGGGGCCATAAAGACATCGTAAATCCCTTGAGGATTAGAGTCAACAGTTTGATAGGTACCTGCGATGAGGTTACCTGCTTCATTGGTATCATACTTACCTGCAGGAATGACCCAGGTCAAAAATGCCATAATGGCAATGATGATGATCAAAACAGTGTATGATGAAGGCATTTGAAACCTTTTTTTATTTTCACTCATTTGTTTTTCCTCCTAAACTATGTCACACAGTATAAAAACGAATGATGGTGGCAAGAGTGCTGACTAAACTTTCTTGTAAAGTATCACTAAGATGCTAATCTTTAACGATGATTGTTCCGCTATCAGATTCAATCAAGGCTCCCAAATTGCTGAGGGAAGTGATGACGGCTTTTCCTGCTGGACGATTGGTTACAAAATCAATGGAAGCTTGGATTTTTGGTAGCATACTACCAGGAGCAAATTGCCCCTCTTGGATGTATTCTTGGAGTTGGCTAACAGTTACCTGCTCCAATTTTTCTTGATTTGGTTTGTTATAGTTGACATAAGCATAATCTACGCCAGTCAAAACGATGAAGAGATCGGCTTCAACCAGTTCTGCCAAGCATTGAGATGCAAAGTCCTTATCGATAACGGCTTCTACCCCTGATAGGTAACCGTTTTCATTTTCGATTACAGGAATACCTCCACCGCCTGCAGCGATAACAACTTGACCTGCGTTTAGCAATGCTCGGATACTATCGATTTCTTTGATGTGAATAGGTTTTGGCGAAGCAACGACTTTACGCCAACCGCGACCCGAATCCTCTTTAAAGGTAGCTCCAGTTCGTTCACTTTCTACTTTGGCATCTTCTTCTGAGTAGAAAGGACCGATTGGTTTGCTTGGGTTAAGAAATGCAGGATCATCTTTGTCCACGACTACTTGCGTTACAATAGACGCAACAGGTTTTTCCAATTTCAAATCAAGCAAAGCATTATCTAAAGCATTTTGGAGCCAAAAACCGATACTACCTTCAGTCATGGCTACGAGTGAGTCTAGAGGGAAGGCTGGATTTTTTTCAGAATCTGCCGCTAGATGTTGAAGGAGCAAGTTACCGACTTGCGGTCCATTTCCGTGTGTAATGATGAGTTCATCACCGTTTTGGATTAGTTTTACCAGATGGCGAGCTGTTTCAGCTAGAGCTGCTTCTTGGGCTTGAGCAGATGGATCGGTAGAGAGAATAGCATTCCCTCCAAGAGCGACAACAATTTTACGATGTGACATGAGCGCTCCTTTCTTTGAGATGGGCTAAAACCAAGATTTGGTTAAATGATTGGATTTGGTAGTTGAGAAAGAAGGCTTTCTACAAACGAGCAGAGTTGGAATTCTAGACATATAAATAACTGGGGAGGCAGTTAATTTTTTGTTATGAGGTTTGGGTTGAATGTTAAGCTAGTAGCTTGAATGTGACTGTTTTCAAATTCCAACTCAGTTCTCGTTTCTACTACAAAAAGGGACTGGACTAAAACACTAGTCTCAGCCCCTAAGCTGTTTGTTAATACTCTTCGAAAATCAAATTCAAACCACGTCAGCTTCGCCTTGCCGTACTCAAGTACAGCCTGCGGCTCGCTTCCTAGTTTGCTCTTTGATTTTCATTGAGTATAAAGTTAGTATTACACTTTTGGAATATAGAGATTTCCTAGTGTAGCAGCCATAACAGCTTTGATAGTGTGCATACGGTTTTCTGCTTGGTCGAAGTGACGAGCGTACTTGCTGCGGAAGACTTCATCTGTTACTTCCATTTCTTCGACACCGAATTTTTCAGCAACGTCTTTACCATAAACAGTGTGAGTATCATGGAAGGCTGGCAAGCAGTGTAGGAAGATCAAGTTTTCATTATTTGCTTTCTTAACGAGGTCCATATTGACTTGGTAAGGTTTAAGCATAGCTACGCGTTCTGCGAATTTATCTTCTTCACCCATAGATACCCAAACGTCGGTGTAAAGAACATCTGCCCCTTTAACGGCTTCATCAGCATCTTCAGTGATCAGAACATGAGCGCCACTTTCTTTAGCAAATCCTTCAGCCAATTCAACGATTTCTTTTTCTGGGAAGAGTTCTTTTGGTGAGAAGATGTGGACATTGACACCAAGGATAGCTCCAGTTACAAGAAGACTGTTAGCAACGTTGTTACGTCCATCACCACAGTAAACCAAGGTCAATCCTTCAAGGCGTCCGAAGTTTTCTTGTACTGTCAAATAGTCAGCGAGCATTTGAGTTGGGTGCCATTCGTCAGTTAGACCATTCCATACTGGAACACCTGAGAATTCAGCCAATTCTTCAACCATACGTTGGCTGAAACCGCGGAACTCGATACCATCAAACATACGTCCTAAAACTTTTGCTGTATCTTCAGTAGATTCTTTCTTACCTAGTTGGATATCATTGGCACCTAGATATTCTGGATGTGCTCCAAGATCGATTGCAGCAGTTGTGAAGGCTGCGCGTGTACGGGTAGAAGTTTTTTCAAATAAAAGAGCAATATTTTTACCTGCTAGGTAGTGGTGCTCAATGTTGCGTTTTTTGAGGTCTTTCAAATGAGCAGAAAGGCCAATCAAATATTCGAGCTCTGCACGGGTAAAATCTTTTTCAGCTAGAAAACTTCTTCCTTGAAATACTGAATGTGTCATTCTATAAATCCTTTTCTAACAAGCTTTAATTCTGTTAGCAGGTGCTAAACAGAGAGGGAGGGCTTAAATGTCTTCGCGTTCAAATGGCATAGACATACAACGAGGTCCACCACGGCCCCGAACCAATTCACTTCCGCGAATCTTAATCAAGCGAAGCCCGTATTCTTCCAAAATCTTATTGGTCACGGTATTGCGGGCATAAACAACTACCACACCAGGTGCGATGGTCAAAGTGTTAGATCCGTCATTCCATTGTTCACGAGCAGCTGCTACGATATTGCCGCCACCACAACGAATCAAATGAACTTTTTCTATGCCAAGGTTTTGAGCAAGAAGTTCAGCCAAATCACCTTTTTCTTCAACAATCTTGAGTTTTTCATCTTCATAAGTAACAGAGTAAACATGAAGGTCACCTTCGATTTCAGGGTGAATAGTGAACTTATCATAGTCTACCATGGTGAATACAGTATCTAAGTGCATGAATTTACGGTTGTTAGCAAATTCGAATGCTATAACTTTCTTGAAGCCAACATTTTTCTTGAAGATGTTAACCAAGAGTTTTTCAATAGAAGCTGCATCTGTACGTTGAGAAATACCTACTGCAAGAACGTCTTTAGAAAGAACTAACTCATCCCCACCTTCGATACGTGTATCTTCTTCACGGTTGTAAACCAATTCAACTTTTCCACCATAGATTGGATGGTGTTTGAAAATGTATTTACCATAAAGAGTTTCACGGTTACGAGTATCTGCATACATGTGGTTGAGCGATACGGCATTACCGATTGTAGCAAATGGGTCGCGAGTGAAGTAGAGGTTTGGCATTGGGTCGATAGCAAATGGATAGTCTGACTCAACCAAGTCAGTTAAACCTTTTGCTTCTTCAGGAATTTCAGGTAATTCAGCTTTTTGAACACCAGCCATCGTTTTTTCAACCAATTCTTGGTTGTCTGTAATGCCTTGAAGCAATTCACGAATAGCAGCCTTGGTTTGACGACCACGGATGTTGGCTTCGTCTAAGTATTCCTCGATAAATTGATCGCGGATTTCTGGGGAAGTCAATGATTCAGCAGCCAGCTGCTCTAGATATAGAACTTCGATTCCTTCATCACGAAGAGCTTGAGCAAATGCATCATGTTCTTTTTGAGCATCTTCCAAGAAAGGAATATCATCAAAAAGAAGCCTTTCAAGATAGTCCGGCAACAAGTTTTCCAACTCCCTGCCTGGACGGTGCAACATAACTTTTTTCAGTTTCCCAATTTCTGAGAAAACATGAATTGGATGTGAAGACATGTGAATCCTCCTTTTTTCTTGTGTGTACCAAACTGTTTTGGTATCGCTTACATTTTAATGTTAACACAATTTAATATGCTTTACAAGGAAAAAGATAAAGCTTAAAAGTCCTAGAAAAGCCTATTTTAAGGGATTTTTTACATTTTATTTATAAGATTATTCACAAATATACATGTTAATTTAACTTATTTTTATATTCTATAAATTTAATGCATAAAAATATTTTTAAATTTTTTTAAAAATTTTTTAGAGAAACTGGATAGAGGCAAATTTTGTAACCTAGAGGAAAATAGAAACAAAAAATCCCTTTGATTATTATGCAAAAAATCAAAGGGAATTGGATATTAGTTCTGTTTAGATACCAACATTTTTGAGAAGAATGGTTACGAGAGCAAGCAAGATGAAACTGATGCTATTGAGTACCATATGAACTAAGATGGATAACTCTAGACGTCGTGTACGAAAAGCAGTCCAAGTGAGAACCGCAGACATCCAACCATAAATCAAAAAAGAAGGCGGATTTGAAGGACCGTGCGCAAGAAGGAATAGGAACCAACCAATAACATAGCCAAGTTTTTCATAGCCTTGGAAGAGTTTGGTCGGAATAATTCCGCGACAGATGATTTCCTCACAAATAGGTGCGATTAAAACAAGGAGGAAGAAACTACCAATCAGAGTGCTTTCAGAAACAAGGTTATTAATAATTTGTTGGTTGGAAGTGGTCGTTTGATTAATGAGTTGTAACCAGATACCTCCCACAAGATTACCGACAAAGATAGTCAAATAACTCAAAACAATACGAGGAACATCACTAATCGTTAAGAGTTTAGATTTCAATACTAGTAACTTGCTCTTGTGGGCACCGTATAAAAAGATGGTGATGACAAGAATCGAAATAAGGGCTACGATAAGTGATGACCAGATAGGTGCAATTTGGGTCCCTTGAAGTAAACCTAAAGTAATCATAGGAATTTGAGAGAGAACGATGGCTACTAACAAGATCCCAAACCAAGCGAGTCGTTTACGAAAATCTTTAAAAAAGTTCATTGATATATCTCCTAAAATTTTTATCTAATTATAACACAATTACTGGATGGATTCTATCAGCTACCATAACAAAAGGGTACAAATAACAAATAGAATGTCCCGAATCAAATGGCCGTAAAATGATACATCCTGTCTCAGATTCTTGGGAAATAAAAAACTGAGAAAGAGAGCCCCAAGACCGATGTAAAAAGCGATGGACAAAATGGTGATTGGATTACGTAGGAAGATTAGAATGGAAATAACTAGAATGGAAAAACGTACTTCCTTGCTGCTGGAATTTCTTTGTAATCTTCTCCATTTTTTCAAAGGGAGAAAGGTGACGAGGTCGACTCCAAATAGAAAAAAGAAGGAAGGCAGTATGAGGTCTACGGCTTCTTTTTGAAGTAAGTTAACTGTGACGATACTTTCTGACAGAACAAGTCCAACCCCGCAAAGATTGACAATAACCATCATGCTATACAATAAAAAGATAAAGCGATTGCGATCAAGAATGCTATTTGTTTCTTGGTTGTGACTAGATAAATAATGTATAAAGGCACAAGTTCCTGATAAGGCAAATAAGGCCAGTAAAAAATAAAAGCAGGATTGTTTGAGGGCCAGAGAAGTTCCAGACCAAAAGATGCAACTACAAAGTCCAAGTTGGATTAAGGCAAAGCATAAGAGTAGTCGAATTGATTTTGTGACTTTTTCCATAAAGTATCCCCTATATTTTTTTCTCATTATAGCTCAAAGATAGAAGGCAATGTGATACATTTCCCCAATTGTCAGATTTTAAGGCTGACTTGTCTTTTAAAACGAAAAAATCCCCCTTCAAGTATTTTTGAAGGAGGATGACATCTGATGTTGAACTTCTATCGTTTAGACCAAGTGCGTTTCATAAAGAGCAGTATGATTGGATAGATTTCAAGACGTCCTGCAATCATGGCAAATGATAGCAGAATTTTTGAAAATGGACTAAAGATAGAGAAGCTAGCTGTAGTACCCAAAATAGGCCCGATGTTATTAAAACAACTAAAAACAGCACTCGTGACAACCATTAAATTATTGGTATCTAAACTGACGATGAAAATCAAACTGAGTAGAATCATGATATAAACCACAAAGTACTTCAGGATCTTGTGCTGAGTATCCTTATCAATAACCGTTTGATTAACCTGAAGGGTTAACACACGGTGAGGTGATATGGTAGACAAGACTTGATTTTTAGCAATTTTAGATAGGATGACTCCGCGAATAACCTTGAGACCACCTGCAGTGGAGCCGGCAGAACCACCAATTGCCATCAGCATTAGCAAGATGTATTGAGAAAACAAAGGCCAGTTCGTGATATCCCCATATCCAAAACCGGTAGTGGTAATGATGTTAGATACTTGGAAGAAGGCCATCTCAAAGCTTTGTGAAACTCCGCTGTAGAGGTGGAGTGTGTTAAGCGTGATTAAGCCAGTTGATATGGCTACAATCAAGAGATAGGCTCGGAGTTCTTCATCAAAAAAGAATTCCTTGATACGACGGAGCATGAGGTAGTAGTAGAGGTTGAAATTGACACCAAACATCAAAACCCCGATACTTGTCAAATAGGTAATGAGAGAACTGTGATAGTGGGCAATTCCATCATTATAAACAGTAAAGCCACCTGTACCAGCAGTACCCATAGCGATGACAAAACTATCGTAGAGTGGCATCCCAGCAAGGTAATAAATAACAACAAAGAGGGCGAACATAGCCAGGTAGAGGATATAAAGGATTTGAGCTGTATTTTTTAGCTTAGATACAACCTTGCCAAATACTGGTCCTGGAACCTCAGCCTTCATAACTTCTAGGTGACTATTTTTAGCATTGTCCATGATAGCTAGGGCAAAAACCAGCACCCCCATCCCTCCAATAAGGTGAGTAAAACTCCTCCAAAATAGAAGGGAACGGCTTAAGACAGAAACATCATTTAAAATGGTTGCTCCCGTTGTTGTGAAGCCAGAACTAATCTCAAAGAAGGCGTCTATCATATTGGGGATTTGCCCTGAAAAGACAAATGGAAGGGCACCAAAGAATGACCAGAGAATCCAACAGAGAGCTACAATTAAGACCCCTTCTTTTGCATAGATTCGCTGTTTTTTAGGCTTACTGATAATTCCCAGAAGACCTAGAACAACAAGGATTCCGATGGTAGAGAAAAGAGCTGTAAAAACTTGACTCGATTCTCGATAATAAAGAGCAATGCTAACTGGAACTAAGAGTAGACCAGCCTCGATCAAGAGTAGCTTTGCAAGAAGAAATCGTACCATACTTCTATTCATAGCTTACCTCTCTAACAGATCATAGATCTTGGTGATGTTTGATAGTAGTGTGATGACAACTAACTTATCACCGACTTGAAGGCTATCTTCACCAGTTGGGAAGATGGTTTTCCCATTACGAATAATAGCAGCGATCAACAAATCTTTTTTGAATTTCAATTGAGACAAAGGTTTGCCAGTCATTTTATTGGCTTCCTTGATGAGGAATTGAAGTGTCTCAACCTGTCCATTTGCAAGGTGGTGCATAGCTTGAAGGTCTGAATATTGGGCATTAGCACGACCATGGATAAAGTGCATAATGGTATCGACAGCGATTGTTTTTGGTGTGATGATACTAGAAAACTCAGGAGCATGAATAATCTCTAGGAGACTGGTTCGATTGACCTTAGTGATATTTTTCTGAACACCTACACTATCTAAGAACATAGAAGTAATGATATTTTCTTCATCAACGCCAGTAAGAGTTGCGACAGCATCGTAATGTTGGGCACTTTCTTCTAGGAGAATATCTTTTGCCGTTCCGTCCCCTTGGACAATATAGAGTTTGGGATATTTTTGGCTGAAAAATGCTGCGCGATCTGGATTGAGCTCAATGACCTTGGTATCAATACGGCTATCCTTTAAAATGCCAACGAGATAGTAAGCGATTTTTCCAGCACCGACAATGAGTAAGCTTTTAACAACACGAGATTTGACATAGTTATGAAAGAGCATCATGTCAACCCGATCACCTGTAACAAAGATCCGATCCTTGTCTTGGAGGACCATATCTCCACTTGGAATCATGAGCTTATGATCTCTCTCAATAGCACAGACAATCACATTGCCAAACTTCTTCCGGAAGTCTGCAATAGACATCTGACAGATATTGCTATCCTTACGGACAACAAATTCCATCAAACTAACCAAACCACCTGCAAAACGCTCAACAGATAGAGCATTTGGGAAATCGATAATATTAGCGATAGCACGAGCTGCAAGGAGTTCAGGATTGACAATCAGAGAGAAACCTAGAATATTTTTTTCTTTGAAATAGGGGTTGGAATATTCAGGATTGCGGACACGAACAATAGTTTCTTTAGCCCCCATTTTTTTAGCCAGAAGAGCTGAAACCATGTTGACTTCATCATACTGAGTCATAGCAATAAAAATATCACAATCTTGGACATTAGCTGCTTCTAGTATAGCAAAATCAGCTCCATTACCTGCAATTCCCATAATATCAAAACGGCTTGTCATGTAGTTAAGAACAGTTTCATTTTGTTCTATGAGGACAACATCATGATTGTCAGCGACAAGCGAACGACAGAGGGCAGATCCAACTTTTCCCCCTCCGACAAGAATAATCTTCATTTTTAAATAACCTACTTTTTCAAGATGTCTCTATCATACTCTTTTTTAGAAAAAAATGCACTCGGCAACCGACCAATTTCCCTACTAAAAGGAAAAGTTTGTCGTTTTATTTGTTTTACTTGATAAAAACTTTTTGCCCGCAACTGAATAGATGTCTAAAATTATACAATTTTCATACTGTTTTTCTGTGTTTTTTTAGTCTGACTGATGCATTTCTATCTTTTGTAAATATGCTTGTAAAAAAAATGAAAAAAATCAAGTCATTTCTATTGACAATCAAGCTGAAAGTGATATACTAAAAAAGTAGTTTCGCTGATTTACTTCAAACCTGTTGTGAGGTAAGTTAACGATGCCTTAACCACACTGTTTGCTGAGCTTGACTCCGGGCAGTGTGGCTATTTTTTTGCATTAGTGAGAGGAAACAAGGCATGACAAATCACATTGTATTATTTGAACCCCAGATACCACAAAACACAGGCAATATTGCGCGTACCTGCGCAGCAACAAATGCGCCCCTTCATATTATCAAACCAATGGGCTTTCCGATTGATGACCGTAAGATGAAGAGAGCTGGTTTGGATTATTGGGACAAACTTGAGATTTATTTCTATGATAGTTTAGATGAATTTATGGAAAAAATGGATGGCCAGGTCTACTTGATTTCTAAGTTTGCAGAAAAGGTCTATTCAGATGCAGACTTTACGACAGAAGGGGATCACTACTTTCTCTTTGGGAGGGAAGATAAGGGCTTGCCTGAGGAATTTATGCGTGAACATCCAGAAAAAGCTCTCCGCATTCCCATGAATGATGAGCATGTTCGTAGTCTCAATGTTTCCAATACCGTTTGTATGATTGTTTATGAGGCACTCAGACAGCAAAACTTTGCTGGTTTGGAATTGATTCATACCTACGAAACGGATAAGTTGAAATAAAAATAGTTACAACCGACAAAAAGCTTGCAAGCGCAAGTTTTTTTTGTTATCATAAAAGGGTCTTCAGGGCTGGGTGAGATTCCCGACCGGCGGTGACTTTTACTAGCTATTTTGGCTTACTCGTCGTTGTCTTGTCTCGATATACTTAAGTATCATCTTCGACTGCGACGCCTAGATTAATCCAAAATATCTTAGTAAAAGAAGTCCGCGAGCGCAAGCTGATGTGGTGAGATTCCACAACCGACAGTATAGTCTGGATGGGAGAAGACGAAAGAATGGCTTTGTCTATTCTAATTGATTTTTTATAGGTAAATTGCAACCGCTTGCTAAAAAAAGAGTGAGGGGGAACTTTTGGAATATAAAAATAAAGGATAGATAGAGGAATCCTTTCCAACTTCTTCTGATTTTATAGAAAATTGGAGGAACCTGTTATGACAAACACACGTCGACTTTCGACCATTGCAATTTTATCAGCACTTTCATTTGTGTTGATGTACTTTGACTTTCCGCTTTTGCCAGCGGCATCCTTCTTGAGGATTGAGTTCAGTATCTTACCAGTCCTTGTGGGCTTGGTGGTGATGGATTTGCCTGCAGCTTTAGGAGTCATACTCCTTCGTTCCTTGTTGAAATTACTGTTGAACAATCAAGGAGTTAGCACTTATATCGGCCTACCGATGAATATTATCGCTTTGGGAGTATTTGTGATTGCTTTTGGTTTGATTTGGAAAAAAGAGCGTACAACCATGCGTTTTGTTCTAGCTTCAGTAGCTGGCACACTTGGTCTAACTTTGGCCATGTTAGTTCTGAACTATGTCTATGCTGTTCCTTTATACGCTAAGTTTGCCAACTTTGATATTGAGAAAATCTTAGGATTGAGCAACTACCTGATGACTATGGTTTTGCCTTTTAATCTGATTGAAGGTATTATCTTTGCTGTCTCTTTCTGGTTGTTGTTTGTCCTTTTGAAACCAACTTTAAAATACTATGAAAGATAAACAAACATTTATGATGAAGGGCTCTTTTGCCCTTTTACTATTTGTAATTCTGGGTTATGTCGTTAAATTTTATCCAGATCAACTGCAAACATTGGACTCATCAGTTCAAACAGCTATTCGAGGGGATTTACCCGAGACCTTGACTTTGATTTTTCGTGGAATCACACAGCTGATTGATTTACCAGTTGTCATCAGTTGGGCTATTATCTTAGTTGCCATTTTTTATCTGAAAAAATGGAAGAGCGAAAGCCTCTTGGTAGCTGGGAATCTTAGTCTTGCTGGAATTTTAATTGTGTCTCTAAAACACCTCTATCAACGTCCCCGACCAGAAATTTTACATTTAGTGGAGGAAAAGGGCTTTTCTTTCCCGAGTGGGCATTCTCTGGCGGTGACCTTACTCATCGGGTCTTTGATTATTATCCTAGGTCAGAGAGTGAAAAGCACAAGATTGAAACTGCCTCTGCAGAGTTTATTAGGAATTTACCTCGTTAGTGTCCTTGTTTCAAGAGTCTATCTAGGAGTCCACTACCCATCAGATGTTTTGGCTAGCTTGTGCTTAGGTCTAGGAATCTTATTTATCGAATTTCCTTTTTATGATAAGCTTCGCTTTAAATGGCGATTTACAGGGAAGCAGAAGTGAGAATCAAACTTTTTTGAGGAAGTTAAAATGAAAGTCAACATTAAAAATCTCCATCCAACTCAACTTTACTTATCAGAGAAGAAGTTAAAAGCTATCCAGAATCTTTATCAGTCAGCAGAAACTTTTAATATAAATCCAATCAGTGTTCTTGCATTTGGAGATTACTTACTAATTACAGACGGGCATCACAGGGCTTATCAGGCTTTGTTGCTAGGTCAGGATACAATTTCTGCTGAGTTTGATAGAGATGGTGGTGATGAACTATATCATCTCTATGCGCAAGCTTGTGAGAAAAGAAAGATTTACTCTCTTCTGGACTTAAAAAATCATATCTTACCTCAAGATGAGTATGAAGCAAAATGGTATAACTGGTGTGATGGTTTTAATCAAGCAGCGGAGCTAGTATTAGGATTAGAAAATGATGACAAAAATCATTCAGATAGATGATTCTCTACGTCTAGTTCCTTATTTTTTAGCAGATCATCGTGATGTTGCTTTGACGTGGTATCAGGATGTGGACTTGGTTGAATTTGTAGATGGAGTCAGAAGCCCCTATAATGTAGAAAAATTAAATGCTATGTATTCCAATAATCGCTCAAAACAGAGCGGTTTTTTGTTTGTAGTTCAGGACTCTTTCACGAAAGAAATGATAGTCAAAGTCAGTAATAAAATTTCTCTAAAAATAAAATTTTTCTCTTGCATTTGGAATAGAATAGTGTATAATAGAAAGGTATGCGAAAAGCATACTTGTGGGAGGTAAAAATCTTACATTACCGCCAAAACCACAAAGGAGGATTTAAAAATGGCTAAAAAAGTCGAAAAAC